>JANMIF010000212.1:0-2528 GCA_031375695.1 Planctomyces sp. | reverse complement strand
GACGCTCGAACCGGTGGCCAGACTGATGTTCCTACTGCCTTTGAGCGTCGCCGCGCCGGTGCCAGACAGAATTAGGTTGGCGTTGGTGCCGACCGTGATGGCATCCACGTCGCCGCCGCTCGCGTCATCCGTCAGGTCCACATCCAAATTTTTGTTCAATGCGAACGTGATGTCTGCATTCAGATTCACCGTGTCGTTACCCGCATCGCTGTTGATCGTCAGCGCCGCGTTGTAACCGGCATCGACCGACGTGATATTGACGATGTCCGTGCCCGTCCCGGCGTTGATCGTCAGTGAGCTGCTGGGATTGGCGAACGACAGGCTCTCGCTCAGGTCGCTGTCGATCGTCATGAAACCGTCGCCGGCGGTGCCGTCGGTCAGTGCGATCGTCTCGCCGCCGCCGTTGAACGTCAGGATCAGGTCGTCGATCGTCGTGCCGGTGGTAGAAATCGGCTCCAAGCCGGTGTAGGTGATCAAGGCATTGCCGGTCAGGCTGATGGTGCCGTCGTTCGCATTGCTGAAGGCGAACGTTCCGGTGGCGAACGTGCCGCCAGTGACGATGAGCTTGTCATTGCCACCGGTCCCGCCGTGGTAGGTCAGGCCGCCGGAGGGAATCGGGCTGCCCGTGCCGCCGAAGTCCACCGTCAGCGTGTCGTCCTCGCCGGCGGCTCCTTGAATGGTCACGCCGTCGGTCAAGCTGGCCAACGTGCGAGATTCCAACAGCACGTCGCCGGGGACCGTGCGGATTTCCAGATTGAGGCCGTTGAGAACCACTCGCACCGAGTCCGCGACACCGTTGACCGGTGCCGAGTAGTTGGCGGCCGTGTTCGAGTCATTGTCCGTGATCGCGATGTCTTGGGTCAGCGTTGTGCCGAGCGTAATTCCGGCGGAGGGGGTCGAGATCGTCAGCGTGGCCGTCTCGGAGCCTTCCACTTGCAGGTCATCGATGATCGTGAACGTGACCGTGCCGGTGGTCTGGCCGTCGAGGATTTTGATTTGAATGCCGGCGGCCGCGTCGCCATCGGTCAGCGAGTAGTCGCCGGTCGTGAGGCCCGTCCCGGTGACGGCGAGATCGACGGTCTGATCGCCGCTGACGGCCAAGTCGGCGGTGGCCGTGACCGTGATCACCGTCTGTCCCGCTTCGGTGCCGGTGGCCGCGCTGACCGAGAGGTTCACTGGTTGGGTCGCCCCGACGGTCATGCTTCCGGAAACGCTGCTGAAAGGAATCGTCGTAGTGACCGGGAGGGTTTGGTCCGTAAAGAACGAAGTCACGCCAGCATCGACGCTAATCGTATAGGTTCCATCGGTCACCGCAGACAAGTCCAGCCGATACAAGAGCTGATTGGTGTCTGCCAGCGTGACGGGAATAAGATTATCTGTGGAGTCAGCACCGATGTAGCTGGTCCCGCCGCCAGTGACTGTACCAACTGGAATCGCAAAAATTGTGTCAAAACTGTTCCCGAACAGGACGTAACCCGCTGCTCCACCGATTGCCAACTCAGCGTCCGCTTGCACCGCAGAAAAGATCAGGCCACCGACTGGACCAGGTGATCCGCCACCAGGTGCGATCGTCACGCCGACTTGGTAACCATCCAGCAATTCACCACCAGGAACATCGCTACGAACAAACACGTCCACATACCCGCCGGATCCCGGCACCATCGGATCGGGAACCGAGGTTCCGAAAGTCACGATCGCCGACAGCAGGACCCGCGGCTCCAACACCTGCACCACCGCGCCGCGATAATTGATCGCCCTCCGCCTCGGCCGCGACCGAACCTGTGCCAACCGCCGCTCCCGACGCGACTGAACCCAGTACTGACCGACGGCGGCCACGACACGTTGGAAAACCGCCTGACGACTTCTGGGGAACCACATGGGACAAACCTTTTGAACGACGCGGAAACGGGACGAACGAGCGCGAGCAGGCCCGAGCGGGGAGGATAGTGAATGACCGCGAAGGGCTGCGTCAATGAAAGGATTTGCAATCGTCTGGCGAAGGGGAACCGCTCGGGTGCCACTGGCGAGGGGCTTCGCTCGCCAGTGTTCTTCGAATTCACTGGCGGCTCAAAGCAGCCGCCAGTGGCACCCGAGCGAATCGCTCGCCAGTCTTCATGGAACACCTGGTCGCGTCTCGTTCCCAAGCTCCGGCTTGGGAACGCCTGTCTTTGAAGCTCCGCTTCGTCTTCGCTCACCAGGCAGAGCTTGGAAGACAGAAGGTTTCCAAGCCGGAGCTTGGGAACGAGAAAACCACCGTGGGGGAGGATTGGCGGCGGTGATTTGGTGAGCGGCGGCCTGGTTCACGGCGGCGGGCCGTGTGCGGTGTCGCATCAAACCAACCCGAAGCGTCAGCGAGGGCGAACGCTTCAAGAGACGTTGAGTTGGAAGTTGTTTCAGATTCATTCATTTCAGAGTCCTGGGAAGCGCTCGCCCTCGCTGACGCTTCGGGATACTTGGGTGACGCTGCGCGTCACTTGGTTTTTTCGGTCTTGAGCTTCTAGGACGTAGGCCACGGCCGATGCGAGGCT
>JANMIF010000280.1:0-3242 GCA_031375695.1 Planctomyces sp. | reverse complement strand
ATGTGTGGACACGGCACGATCGGCGTCGCCGTGACGCTGGCTTACTTGGGCCGGATCGGGATCGGAACGCATCGCCTTGAGACGACGGTTGGAATCGTCGAAGTGACGCTGCTCTCGGCGAACGAAGTCGCCATCGAAAACGTGCCGAGCTATCGGTATCGCTCGAAGGTCGCTGTCGAGGTCGAGTCGCTCGGCACGGTGGTCGGCGACATTGCTTGGGGCGGAAACTGGTTCTTTCTCGTCGAGAAGTCGCCGTTCGAATTGACCGCCAACAACATCCGCCCGCTGAACGATGCCGCTCATCAAGTGCGGATGGCTTTGCGACAGCAGCGGATCACCGGCGATGACGGTTCGGAGATCGACCATGTCGAGTTCTTCGGCCCGGCGCAGTCCGCCGACGGACACAGTCGCAACTTTGTGTATTGCCCCGGCGGTGCCTTCGATCGGTCGCCGTGCGGAACAGGCACCAGCGCGAAGCTCGCCTGCCTGGCGGCTGACGGCAAACTCAAACCAGGTGAATCGTGGATTCAAGAGAGCATCATCGGCAGTCGTTTCACGGGCTCGTATCGCGAAGACTCGGCCGGGCGAATCATCCCGACAGTCTCGGGCCACGCTTACGTCTGCGCCGAGTCGACTCTGGTTCAACAACCAGATGATCCCTTTCGCAACGGCATCGCTATCGGGAGTGCTTCGTGACCTCGATTGCAAAGCCCGACGTCATTGTTGTCGGATCAGGCATCATCGGGATCGCGTGCGCTCATTACCTGAGTGCGACCGGCCTGCGAGTGACCGTGATCGATCAAGGGACGATCGGCGGCGCGTGCTCGTACGGCAACTGCGGCTACATTTGCCCGAGCCATGTGCTGCCGCTAACGGAACCGGGGGCCATTGGCACAGCTCTGAAATCGCTCTTCAATCCGCAAGCGCCTTTCCGAGTGAAGCCGCGTCTGAGTCCCGCCTTGGTGAAGTGGATGTGGCAATTCGCCAAGCGTTGCAATCACCGACAGATGCTGGCCGCCGGGCAGCATCTCAAGGCGATCCTGGATTCCTCGATGCAGGAATACAAACGCCTGATGCACGACGAAGGCTTGCAGTGCGAATGGAAAGAGACCGGCTTGCTGTACGTGTTGCAAACCAAGCACGGCATGGACGACTTCGCAAAGAACGACCGACTGCTGACCGAGCATTTCGGCGTAGCTGCCCGTCGATTCGAAGGCCGTGATCTTGCCGCGTTCGATCCCGCCTTGAAGCCCGGTTTGGCCGGAGCCTTCCATTACCCAAACGACACGTCGATCCGCCCCGACTTGCTCAATGCCAGTTGGTCGCAGCGGCTCAAGGAACGCGGAGTGACCTTCATCGAGCATTGCCAATTGCAGCGCTTTGAGAAGTCGAATGGTCGCATCGTGCAACTCGTCACTTCGCAGGGAACTCTGTCAGCGGACCGCATCGTGATCGCGACCGGAGCCTGGAGTTCTCAACTGTCGTCCGATCTCGAATGCCCGATCCCGATCGAGCAAGGCAAGGGGTACTCCGTGACGATGTCGCGTCCCGACCCGTGTCCGCGCTATCCGATGCTGTTTCCCGAACACCGCGTCGGAGTCTCACCCTTTGAGCACGGCTACCGCTTAGGCTCGATGATGGAGTTCGCCGGCTTCGACACCTCCATCCCCGCCCGCCGCATCCAGCAGTTGCAGGACTCGGCCTCGCATTACCTCGCCTCACCGTCGTCGGTCGGAGAACTTCAGACGTGGTACGGATGGCGTCCGATGACGTGGGACAGCTTGCCCATCATCGGCCGCACCCCGCGACTCGAAAACGTCTACCTCGCCACCGGCCACAACATGCTGGGCATGAGCCTCGCCACCGCGACCGGCAAGCTGATCGCCGAACTGATGTCCGGCCGCGCGCCACACATTGACCCCGCCGCATTTTCGCCGCATCGATTCCTGTAGAGAGCGTGCGACATTCGCAGGAGCACCTTAGCCCGCAACCGGCGAGCGACGTGTTGTGGTCGTCGCCGCCGGGGCCAAACAAAAACAAGGCCGCGTTCTATCCCAAGAATAGCCCGCTGCGGAGCGTGGTTTCAAACATAAAGAACTCGTCGATTTGTGCGCCGGTCAGGCCGTTGTGGCGGCGAACGGCGGGAGGGCTTCCGGTTCCGAGTGTGCTCAGAATTTCCGCGCGACCGTCGCTGTTGGTGTCCACGGCCGAGACGCGCGGTGTGCCGCGCGTCGCGGTTCCAAACGGTGTGATCGTGCGCGACAACACACCGGTCGTGCCGTCATAGATCGAGATCGACGCGACGTTGTTGCGTTGCAGACCGGTGATGATTTCGGCTCGGCCATCGCCGTTCAGGTCGGCTGCCGCGACGAAGATGCCGCCACTGATTGTTGTGGTGTGAACCGCGATGTCTCGCAACAGCGTTCCGGTTTGACCGTTGAAGATGCGGACGAAACGGTTGGTCCTCGTGGCGGTGGAGCTGACGATGATGTCGGCACGGCCATCGCCGTTGACGTCCCCAGCGGCGACAGCGACAGGACCAGCAAAGCCCGTGGGGAAGCTGGTCAAGCTGAAGAGCTGTGCTCCGGTCGCTCCGTTAAAGACTTTCACGTTGGCGGTCGTTGTCCCCAGGCCAACGATGATGTCGGCTCGACCGTCACCGTTCACATCACCAGCGGCGACGAACAGGCCGTTGCGATCGGTGGCGGTTGTCGCGTTGAAGTTACCGATCGCTGTGGTCAACCGCGCGAAAGTCAGGCCGTCGAAGACCTGCACTTGCGGAGCGGCACCCTTTCCGGGAACCACGATGATGTCGGGAACTCCGTCACCGGTCACATCGCCCGTCGCCACACGAGCGCCTCCTCGGAAGGTTGAGGCAAACGGCGTGAGTTCACGAATCTGCGTGCGAGTATTCGCGTCAAAGATTCGGACACGCGGAGTGCGTGTCGAATCCGCATCCGTGCCGACCGCGATGATGTCCACATTGCTGGCGGCTGCGGTTACGGACGCGAGATTGCTGACGCCGCCATCGTCGTCAGTCGCTTGCACATCGACTTTGAAACTGCCGTCATGGTCGTACCGATGCGTGACTCGGAAGTTGGTCGTTCCCGCCGACAGAGTGACCAATTGCGGGGCTGAACCGTCACCCCAATTGATTGTCAGTGTGAACGTGTCGCGAGGACTCGGATCGGTCAACAGTCCGATCAACGCCGCGTCACTCCGTTCGCGAGCGGGAGCGATCG
>JANMIF010000271.1:0-5283 GCA_031375695.1 Planctomyces sp. | reverse complement strand
ATACTTCGGCAAGATCATCCCGCCGAACGACAACAAATTCGCGGCGCTCAATTCAGCCGTGTGGTCGGGCGGTTCGTTTATCTATGTGCCGCCGGGCGTGAAGATCGAGTTCCCGTTGCAGGCGTACTTCCGCATCAACTCTGAGAACATGGGACAGTTCGAGCGGACGCTGATCATTGTCGATGAAGGGGCGTCGGCGCATTACGTCGAAGGCTGCACGGCACCGACCTACAGCAGCGAAAGCTTGCACTCGGCGGTCGTCGAGATCATCGTCAAACGGGGCGGCCGGTTCCGCTACACGACAATCCAGAACTGGTCAAACAACGTTTACAACCTCGTCACCAAGCGAGCGATGGCTTACGGCGATTCGCTGATGGAGTGGGTGGACGGCAACCTCGGCTCGAAGCTGACGATGAAGTACCCCGCCATTTACCTGATGGAGCCTGGTGCTCGCGGCGAGACCTTGTCGATCGCGTTCGCGAACGAAGGTCAGCATCAAGACGCCGGAGCAAAAATGGTTCACTGTGCTCCAAACACGTCGAGTCGCGTGGTCTCCAAGAGCATCTCGAAAGGCGGCGGCCGAGCCAGCTACCGCGGCTTGGTCAAAGTCGAAAAGGGAGCGACCAACTGCAAATCGAATGTCGTCTGCGACGCCTTGATCCTCGACAGCAAGAGCCGCAGCGACACCTACCCATACATCGAAGCCGAAGACGACCAGATCTCCCTCGAACACGAAGCCAGCGTCTCGAAGATCGGCGAGGAACAACTCTTCTACTTGATGAGTCGCGGCATGACCGAAGCGGAAGCCTCGGCCATGATCGTGACCGGTTTCATCGAACCGCTCGTCAAAGAGCTGCCGATGGAATACGCCGTCGAAATGAACCGCCTCATCGAACTGCAAATGGAAGGCAGTGTGGGGTAATTCGTGGGGCAGGTTTTCAACCTGCCCGGATCGGGAGATTCAATGGACTGGCAGGTTGAAAACCTGCCCCACGAGACAGCATGTACCTCACCGCCGAAATCATCCGCGACGTCGAACAGCGATACGGCGCTCCGGTTGAGATCGCACGGCAGTACGAGATGACTCCCGAACAGCTCGACATCGTGCGGTTGGGGCAAAAGCAGGGACGCTGCCACGACGTGACGCTCGTGATCGTCGAAGACGAGCGGAACATCGTGGTGATTCGCAAGCCGAGCTATCCGCTCGGCGCGTACCGCACGCCGTCGGGAGGCGTCGAACTCGGCGAGTCGTTTGACGACGGAGCGATTCGAGAAGCGAAAGAAGAAACCGGTTTAGACATCGTTTTGGAGAAATACCTGATCCGAGCCAACGTCCGATTCCGCTGCGGCTCTGAAGTGATCGACTGGACGACTCACGTCCTGCAGGCTAGCCCGGCGGGCGGGACGTTGCAGCCGATCGATACGAAGGAAATCGTCGAGGCCCGTAAAGCGACGATCTCCGACATCACTGGCCCAATTCGTGAAGTGTTAATCGCCACCGGCTCACCGGGATTGCGATACCGAGCAGAGTTGGATGGGTTGGCAATTGAGTTGATCCAGAAAGAAATTTTGTAGTCTCGACTTCAGCGGAGAAGCCCAATGAAAACCCGAAAGAACCACCTGCTCACCGCGATGCTTGTTCTCTTGGCTGCTGTCAGTGGAGTTCTGGGATGGGGTCGTTGGCAAGACGACTGGGTGTATCGGCGAGGCGACTGCGCGTATCTCAGAGGGCGGGATCTGTACGCGAACCACAATTACGACGCCGCACTCGTCGAATACCAGCGAGTTACTCGACATAGCCCTTTTTATGCCACAACGCAGCGATCCATCGGACACAACATCTACGGCCGTAAGTGGGGACAATGGGAACAAGGAATTCCGTACCTCGAAGAGGCGTATCGAGTGGCTCCGAATGACACCAAAGTCCTGGAAGACATCGGTCGCGCGTATGTAAAAATTGGCCGACAGCAAGAAGGGATTGAATTCTTGCGAAAGGCAAACACCAAGATCGCGCGGAGTGCATTGGATGAACTCTCCACCGACAACGGCTGATTCCCGGATTTGAAGATTTCTGAATACGAAGACGGGCAAGAGCGCCCAACCTACGGAACAACAATGACAGCAACGATGACCATGTTTGAGACAGTGACGGGCTTCCATCGCACGGCGTTTGAAGCATTCCTCGATTCGCGGAACGAACCCGAGTGGATCGTGGATGCGCGGCGTAAGGCGTATGAGCAGTATCAAGATCATTTGGCCGTGCCGCTGGACCCAGAGGAATGGAAGCGGGTCGAGACACGCACGTTTCGGCCGGATCAGTTTCATGTCCGCACTGAGTCGTCCGAATCGGCGACGTTCGGATCGTTGATGCAGGACCGAGGCGACTTCGCCGGAACGGTGACTCACGTTGACGGGCATGTGACGCGAGCGACGCTCGATCAGAAATACTCCAAGCAAGGAGTGCTGTTCGGAGACCTGAGCACGCTGCTTGTGGAACATCGCGAGAAGCTCGAGCCGTACTTCGGCAAGCGCGGCGTGCAGGCGAGGCGAGATCGTTTTGCGAGTTGGCATGCGGCATTTTGGACCGGAGGGACCGTGCTCTTCGTGCCGCGAGGAGTTTCGATTGATCAGCCGCTCAACAGCTTGATCGGGCTGAGCACAGCCGGTGCGGCGGACTTCAGTCACACGCTCGTCATTTTGGAAGACGGAGCGTCCGCGACACTGCTGGAAGAGACTTCGTCGGCGACACCGGACGCAGCCGGACTGCATGTCGGTGCGGTCGAATTGATCCTCGGCAAAGAGGCGAGACTGCGGTACGTTCAGTTGCAGAACTGGAACGACAAGACGTGGCACTTCGCGCATCAGGCGGGGCGAGTCGAAGCGAATGGTATGTTGCAGTGGACGGTCGGAGGACTCGGAGCCAAGCTGGCTCACATTCATCAGGACGTGCATCTCGACGGACGCGGGGCCGAGGCTGAGGTCAACGGCGTGACGTTCGCGACGAATCGGCAAGTTCTGTCGTACTACACCCAGCAATGGCACAACGCGCCGGACACTCGCAGCGATCTGCTCTACAAAGACGTGATCCGTGACCGTGCCCGTGTCGTTTGGCGAGGCATGATTAAGGTCGCGCCAGAAGCTCAGAAGACTGACGGTTACCAGCGCAATGACGCGCTCATGTTGTCGGATGCCTGTCGAGTCGATGCGATCCCCGGTCTCGAAATCGAAGCCGATGACGTGCGCTGTACTCACGGTGCAACAGCCGGCCGAGTCGATCGCGAACAAGTCTTCTACTGCATGGCTCGCGGCTTGTCGGAGTTCGAGGCAATGCACGTCATCGTGCAAGGCTTCTTGCAGATTGTGTCCGATCGCATTCCAGTTGAACTGGTGCGCGAGACACTAAATCAGGCGGTGGAGCGAAAACTGGGAATTGGAGTCTGAAACGGAACTCGGCTGACGACTGACGGTATTGGGCCAGAAATCAACGACTCGATGTTGCAGCGGCTGGTTACACACGCTTCGTGCCGCTCTTGAGCAAGACGATACCCATCACCCAGACGAACGCGAGGACGAGTACGTAGCGGCCGGGGCCCATCGTTCTCACGAAGGAATAAAGTCCCTCGCCGTAGTACCGCAGGTATTCGGTGCAGAGGTGGAGGAAGTCGTTCATGATGTGATTCCGCGGGAATCGAGAACCCTCAATTGAGGGGGGTTTTGAAATTCGCACTCTGAGTCTAGGTCACGATTCACACGATGGCGTTCTGAAAACCCTGACGGATCGGTGGCACAATTCCTGCGACCCGGATGACCCCACCAGTCTTTTTGGAAACCGGTGGCTGCTGCCATGACGATGCGGTACAAAGTTGCCGAGTTGTTTTGACGTGCGGGCGGGAGTTTTCGATGCCGGTCAATCTTGTTCAAACATCCTCCGGCCTCATCCATTCGCGGCGACAACTGTCGCGGCGGCATCTGTTGCAGGTCGGTGGCTTGGGGCTGGCGGGACTGACGCTGCCGAAATTGTTGGCGGCTCGCGAATTCTCGCGAGCGAAGACGGCACTTGCACCGAAAGCAGATCATTGCGTGATCTTGTTTTTGAACGGTGGTCCTAGCCATTTGGACATGTGGGACATGAAGCCCGATGCGGCGGACGGGATTCGGGGTGAGTTCCAGCCGATCGAGACGTCGCTGCCGGGCTATTTTGTCAGCGATCAAATGCCGAAGCTGGCGAGGCACATGCACCGGGCGACGGTGGTGCGGTCGATGCACCACGGGGTCAACAATGCTCACGCGGCGGCGGTGTATGCCGCGATGACCGGGCATGACCGAGGTGAACTTGGAGGCGGGACGAAACCGACCGATTACCCGTCTCCCGGTTGTGTGTTGTCGATGACTCGGCCTCCGGAACGTCCGATCGTGCCGCAGGTTCATTTGCCTTACATCACGGCCGAAGGAGCGGGCGGACCGCCTCAACCCGGTTTCTTCGCGGGGATTTTGGGACGCTCACGCGATCCGCTGTTTGTGTTGCGTGATCCGAACTCACCGGAGTTCTCGATTCCCGAATTGACGTTGCTGGCGGATGTCTCAACTCAGCGATTGGCGGAACGGCGATCGCTGATTCGCGAAGTCGATCGGCAATTGAATCAGCAAGGCGGGCCGAATGCCGCGGACGCAATGACCGGGTTTCAGCAGCGAGCACTGGAGTTGCTGACATCAGAAAACACGCAGCGTGCGTTTCGGCTGAGCGACGAACCGGATGCGGTTCGCGACTCTTACGGTCGGAACATTTATGGTCAGAGCACGTTGTTGGCTCGGCGACTGATCGAAGCGGGGACGCGACTGGTGACGTTGTCGTGGGCTCCCGATGCGAACGCGACTTGGGACACTCACGGCAGCAACTTCAAGAAGCTGAAGGGAACATTGCTGCCGCAGCTTGATGCCGCTTGTTCGAGTTTGTTGACGGACTTGGCGGATCGCGGGTTGTTGGAGCGGACGATCGTTGCGGTGTTTGGGGACTTTGGGCGGACACCGAAGATCAACGCCAACGATGCCGGCCGCGATCATTGGAATTATTGTTACAGCTTGATGTTGCTCGGCGGCGGTTTTTCCAAGGGTCTGATTTACGGCAGCAGCGACAAAACGGGAGCGTTCCCCGCCGCCGACCCACTGATACCAGGCGACATCATTTCGACGCTGTATCGCTGCCTTGGTCTGCGTCATGACTCGGAGATTCACGATCTCGCGAACCGGCCGTACCGTTTGGTGCCGACCGGCGACGTGGTCGAG
>JANMIF010000252.1:0-5346 GCA_031375695.1 Planctomyces sp. | reverse complement strand
ATCTTTGAGCGGCTGCGATCGGGGACGGTGAATTCCAACTACCTGATTTTAGTGAGCAGTCGAAAGTCGACCCTGGCGAATCCTACGGAGTTCGCAATGCGCTGTTTGGCCGCGGTTCCGAATGATCCCTTGCCGTATCTGGCTCTGGCGAATGAGGCGTGGCGAGATAATCAATCTACCAAAACGCGTGAACTGCTGGAAAACGTCTTGCAGAAATATCCTCAATCGGTGGATGCCAATGCGTTGCTGTTTGAGTTACTGGTTGAGACTGGAACGCCAGAAGAAATCAAGCAGGTTGGCGATCGCTTGTCCTCATTGGCGGACGATCGCTCCGAGGTCTGGCTGAGCAAAGGGGTCTGGGCGGAAAAGCAGGGCCAATGGAAACCCGCGGCACGCTGCTTTTGGGAGGCCTTGCGACGCGACCCTAATATTTCGCGCGCGAACTATCACCTGTCGCAGGTTTTGGCACGTCTGGGAATGACCGAACAGGCGACTCCGTTTGCTGACCGAGCCAACCGATTGACGAAGCTCGCGCTGCAAATCGACGTGAACCCGAGCGAACTCAACATGGACAAGATTCGGTCCGTTGTCGAGCAACTGGAATTTTTGGGACGTGACTGGGAAGCGGCCGGTTGGTGCCAATTGGTGCTCCAGGAATCCAGAGGGATTCCCGATTGGGCCAGCATGACGCAACGGCGGTTAAGCCGCACGTTGATGTCATCCGAATTCTTCACGACAACTTCAAAAAACCCGGCTTACCAACTTGATCTCTCGCAATTCCCGTTAACGGAAGATCGAACTTCAGCCCCTGATTCACTGCCATTCCCGCCGTCAATCAACAAAGGCTGCACCGTGGCGTTTCGAGAAGAGGCCGCTCAAACAGGATTGCACTTCACTTACCAAAATGGTGCCTCGCCGGGTGACTTGGAGTCCATGTACGAAATGAATGGGGGAGGTGCGGCCGTCCTAGACTATGACGGCGACCACTGGCCCGATTTCTTTCTTACTCAGGGAGGCCGATTGCCTCCGGCTCCGTTTGATCCCTCGTTCTCAGACCAATTATTTCGCAATCTCGGCGAAGATCAGTCGGAGTCTGAAACGCCGTCACAACGGTCATTCCTCAATGTCAGCTCCCCCGCAGGAATTCAGGACATCGGCTACGGTCAAGGGGCCACGGTGGGGGACTTTGACAATGATGGTTTCCCGGATCTGTATGTCGGGAACATTGGTGCGAATCAACTTTACCGCAACAACGGCGATGGCACGTTTGCCGATGTCACTGTCCAGTCAGGAACCGTCGCGGGAGGCTGGACATCCAGTTGCGTCTTTGCCGACCTGAATCAGGATGGCCTGCCCGATTTGTATGTCGTCACCTACCTCGGCGACGTGGCACAACGGACTTGCAACAAGCGGCAACGTCTTCGCTGTGCCCCGTTGGATTTTCCGGCAGAACAGGATCGCCTGTACCTGAATCTTGGCGATGGTCGATTCCGCGACGTGACCGAAACCAGCGGCCTCGTCGCTCCGGATGGTCGCGGCTTGGGAGTGATTGCCGCCGACTTTGATGGCTCACAACGCCTCAGCCTCTTCGTGGCCAACGACATGTCGGCGAACTTCTTCTTCCGCAATCAAACGACAGATCCTGATGTGATCAAGTTTCAAGAACAAGGATTGCTGTCCGGGCTTGCTTTCGACGACCAGGGGGCATCGAAAGCCTGCATGGGAATTGCTGCCGGAGATTACAACGGCGACGGTCGGATCGATCTGTTTGTCACGAATTTTTATCGACAGTTCAATGACTTTTACGTCCAGCAACCGGATGGCTCGTTTCGTGATCTGTCTCGAACGACAAACCTTGCCGACTCCAGCTTTCTAAAGTTGGGCTGGGGCACACAATTCCTTGATGGCGAACTCGACGGCTATCCCGATCTCATCCTGACGAATGGACATGTCCACGATCCTCTTGATCCTCAGATCCCATATCGGATGACTCCCCAGTACTACCAAAATCAGGGGAATGGATCGTTTGCCGAGATTCCCAGCCAGACTTTAGGAGAATTCTTTCAGATGGCGTCTCTTGGACGCTCACTGGCCCGCATTGATTGGAACCGCGACGGCCGGGAAGATGTTTGCATTTCGCATCTGAATGCTCCGGTAGCACTGCTCACGAATCGGACCGCACATCCCGGAAATCATTTGTCGATTCGTCTTGTCGGCATTGATTCGAGTCGGGATGCGATTGGTGCAAGCGTTCGGATTCGAATGGGGCAACACAACTGGGTGCGCCAACTTACGGCCGGAGACGGCTTCCAGGCCTCGAATGAGCGGCGGCTCGTGTTCGGGCTTGGGGCACAGACGCTCGTGGATGCAGCGGAAGTCACTTGGCCAAGTGGGCTTCGTCAAAACTTTCGGAATTTGGAGGCCAATCAAGAATGGTTGCTGATAGAACACCACTCTGAGCCACTCCAGATTTCACCAACGAAGGGTGCCACTTCAATAACCACGCTGCGACAATTCCGGTTGTAGCGACCCTGGCCGCGTGGCTAACGGCAGAATTTGCCGGTGTCGATACAACCTCCGTCAGGGCCGATCGAACGGCGGGGTGACCGCAGTTCGGAACGCGAGCGGATGTAGTTGCTCGTGACACCGGCTGGAATTGCTGCCAACACGGGGCCAAACGGCTCTTCGGCGGGCTCCGGCATTGCCACATTGAGGTTACGCCATGTCGGATGTCTTCGGATCAGACGGACTCCAGTTGAATCGTTGGAAGAAACTACGATACGATCCCGGCCACGAAGCGAATGGCACTGCCACTGCGGATGCCAAAACTCGGCGGGGCCGTTCGGGACGAAAGCAATTTTCGCACTCTTCAAGGAGCAACGACATGGAAGTCCGTGGACCTGGGTTGGTATCGGGAGCTTCCCCCGTTCAAGGTGCTAAGCCCGTGCAGGTGCCTCGTGCGGTCGAATCCAAACCGGCTTTGGAAATGCCGCGAGACGAAATCGAGCTTTCTTCGGCCGGCCAAGTGTCGGGACAAACGACGGAAGCCACCGATGCGTCGCTACGATCCGAACGCTTGGCGCGTATCAAAGCGGAGATCGACGCCGGCACATACGACAGCGATGCGAAGCTCGAAGCGGCGATGATGAAGATGTTCAACGAAAATGGAATCGACTTGGAAGGTTGAACCTCGGCGAATCAACGAGAACAATAGCTGACCCGCAGCACGGGCGTTTGGGAGCATGGCTCCTCGCCCATACTGCGGGTCAGTTGTTTTCATTCGAGGTGCTTTGTGGGTGAGTTGACGCCGTCGGAAAAATTTCGCGAGTTCTTGCAGACGAAAGGGATTCGCCTCACTCGTGAGCGGTCGATCCTGGTCGAAGAGGTGTTCGCTCAGCACGAACACTTCGACGCCGACACGCTGATCGCGCGCGTCGGTGCCGACAAGTCGGGCCGCCGAGTTAGCCGAGCCACAGTTTATCGCACGCTAAATCTGCTCGAAGATGCCGGACTGCTCCGCAAAGTCGCACGACCGAATGGCAGCGAGGTCTACGAACACGATTATGGTTATCCGCAGCACGACCACTTGATCTGTGCGAAGTGCGGCGAGTTAATTGAGTTCACGAACGAAGCGATCTCGGCCATCGTGGACCAAGTTTGTGGCGAGCACGGTTTCATCAAGAGTGGACACCGCCTTGAGGTTTATGGCCTTTGCTCGAAGTGCAACGCCCCGCCACAACGCCGGCACCGCAAACTCGATTTGGTGTGACGTTTTTTTCACTGACCCGAAGCGTCAGTGAGGATGAACGCTTCACGAGCCGATGAATTGTGAGTTTTGTAAAGCAATCGCCCTCGCGGACACTTCGGATTAGTGTGTTTGGCATGTCGCCGCACCGACTTACATCTGCCGATCCAATCGCCGCGCCCGATGCCGTGCGTCGTGCCGTCCAACGTGACTATGCACGATTCGCTCTTTCCGGGCTGCCGGAACAACTCGAGATTTATCTGCTCGATGAATACGGCCTCGATGTTTCGGCGGAGTACGCGGGGATGCCGCTTACGAATCCGTGGGGCAAGGCATCGGGGCAATTGTCGATGACGGCTCGGCAAGTCGAAGAAGATGTTGCGGCTGGGTTGGGGTTTGTCGTTCTAAAGACGTTGATCGCTCAGGACGAACGAGGCGAGCAGTCGATGTCGGCGTGGGCAATTCAGGAAGCTCGTATGGTGGCGGAACGAATCGTCGGACAATCGGGCGAGTCGGGTTGGACGATCACTTGGAAAGGGCGCGGCTGGTGGCAGTCGCTTGAGGCGTACTTGCAACTGATTCGCGATGCTCGTCAAATTGCGACCGGTACGCAGACTCTAATCGTGCCGTCGTGTAAATATCACTTGCCATCAACTGACGAACCCGAATGGCGTCGGCGCGAGTACGAATTCACCACCCGCAAGATTCTCGAAGCGTGGCGAAGTGAATCCAACGAAGCTGTGAGCGGCAAGGCGCTAGCCGCCGGTATTGCACGAACATTGTCACCGGCGGCTAGCGCCGTACCGCTCAATGAAAATGCCGTCTTAATGCCGCTCGAAAAAGACTTCAGCCCGACGCTGGCTGGCAGCGATTTGGCCTCAGCCCGGACGAAAATTCTCGAATGGCTGCGAGTCGTTCCGCGTTTGGTCCGCGAAGCGGCTGGCGACAGGTTGAGGATCGGCCTGAAGATGTTCAACGCCTTGTTCGACGATGCGTTTCAGGTCGAGATGCTGCACGTGATTCACGACGTCGGCGCGGATCGGCCGGACTTCTTTGTTCATGCCAATCGGTTGTTCGACCCGGCTCGCGAATTCGACGGTCAGCGTGGCGTGGCCTTCGGCGGCCCCGACCTCAGCGACCGTAATCTGCGAGTGCTTGATCGCTTTCTCGCTGAGCATCAAGGCTCGCCGTTATTGCCGTGGTCGGCGACGGGCAACATCACGACGGGCCGCATGGCGGTCGAATACGCCTTGCGCGGCGCGACTAGTTTTCAGCTTCACACATTCTTTCAACTTCCGGCGGATCAGTACTCGATGAAGACGGGTAATCGAACTCAGCGAGCATTGCACGAGCTATATTTTCATCCAACGGACGGCTTTATCGTCTGGCTGCACGATGTGGCGAATCGGCGGGGAATCGAAACCGCACCGTTTCAGTTTCGCGGGTTCGCCAGCGTGGGGCAGGTTTTCAACCATCCAGAGAATATCAAAGACATTTGGGGTTACAGACGCACCCGAAAAAAAACTCGATAAATAAACGGCACGGTTAAAAACAGCCCCACCCACGCGAACCCCCCAAAAAGAAACCGTTCGGTTTAGATT
>JANMIF010000237.1:0-12069 GCA_031375695.1 Planctomyces sp. | reverse complement strand
TGATCGGACTGAAAGATCGGCCTCAATCGCCGTGCAAAGACCTCCGTCGGCGATTCGGCCACCGCGACCTCGGACATCGACGCCAACAACACTACCGCGACAAAACGCCAACTGCTGATCATCATGATCCCGCCGCCCTGTGAGTGTTGCTCGCACCTCCGAAGAACGCCGAAAACTATCTTCGGCGAGCCGGTCCGTCTCTGCAACTCCGTGAAGCATCGTTTCGCTGCGCAGCCATCGGGCGAGTGAGCGGCACGGCGATAGTCGCCGGTTTTCGCATGAGCACGGGAGCACGAGAAATCGATCCTACGTTACCGGTGGCCGGCGACATTCCGCTCAAAGTAATTGCCATTGCGCTAACGCCCCGCATCTGCGGCGAACCGTCGCGATCGAAACTGAATCATCGCCAGTCGTTGAAGAACTTTTGCAACCGCACCATCTCGCCCGGCAAGTACGCGGCAGCAGTGATGTGGCCGGCGTCGAGCCAGATTAACTCAGGCTTCGTGCCGATCGAGTTCCACAACGCTTCTGTCGCGGCCTTAGGAATGATCTCGTCATTCTTAGCGTTGACCATCAGCACGTCGCGGTCGCGCAGCAACCGACCGTGAGTCGCCGGATCAACCGGTTCCAGCAGTTTCAGAAATGATTCTCGCGACTCGCCCGATGCCAGCCATTCGGCGCGGAATTTCGTCGCGTCGGGATGTTCGATATGCCAAACCATTTCGCCAAGATTGCCGCCGCCAAGATAGATCGCGACTTTGCGGAATCGTGGTTCGCCCGCCGCCGACAGCGCTGACATGATCCCACCCAAACTGATGCCCGTGACGCCGAGTCGCTGCGTGTCCACTTCGGGCCGAGCCGCCAGCCACGCCGCGCCGCGACGAATGTCGAGCACCGCTTGAGTCATCCCTTCCGCCGTCTCGCGCGGGTTTTTGGCAATCATCCGACGAGCGGACTTCGGACTGCGTCGCTCGCCGTAGTACGGCATCTTGATGAATAACGCCGCGACCTTTTCGCGAGCCAACGCACTGGCCACTGTCTGTGACAACGGAAACTCGCCGCCGAGAATATGCAACACGACGACTCCCGGAAACGGCCCGCGACCCGCTGGCTGAAAGTACTCCGCGTGGACCGTGTTGTTTTCTTCAATTGCCGTTTCGATCGGAGATGGAAACGTCACCTTGCTGACTCGCATTGCCCCGCTGTCCCGCATCCATTCGGTCTCCGCATCAAACCGATGAGTTGTCATTCGAAACCGATTCGGTATCGTCGCTTCGGCCAGCGCGGGAGTGAATTCGATCTGTGCCTCGGGCGGGATGTCGATAAATGAGATCGCGTCAGTAGCTCGTGCAAGGTCACACGCCAACCAGATGACGATCGCCGCAATCATCGTACATATTTTTTTCGCGTGTGTTTTCGGCGAGTGGGACGGCGTCAGCCCCGCGGGGATCTCGATCGCGCCCCGGGGGGCTGACGCCACTCCGCTCGCCGGAAACATTTTGCTTGCGGCCGAAAGATGTCTGATGGTTTGAATCATTTTTTCACCGAGGCCGAAAGGGAATCGAATGAGGTTGATGGCGACCTATTGGATCAGTCAGTCGAAGTCTATCGTCAACGCATGGAACCACAGCGCCTTTTCGGCTCAATGAATCAGGAGAACGACTTGTCCCCGATTCTCCACCCAATACACACAACCGTTCTCCGGAAACTCCGGACAAAACATGCTGGCTGATATCACGGCGATCACCGATGAAGCCTCGACATTTCCCGCAGCGATTCTGGCCGCGCTGGAAGCCGGAAGAAAAGACAAATGAAGATTTGTGAAAGTTCGCTTGCAACGTCGGACGGAGTCGTCCTATCTTCCCGCCTCGCTGACGGTCACGAACCTTCCGGTTCGGCGGCGGCAGCTTTTTCCTCGATAGCTCAATCGGTAGAGCGAGCGGCTGTTAACCGCTAGGTTCTAGGTTCGAGTCCTAGTCGAGGAGCTTTTAAAAACGGGACCGACCATTGGGTCGGTCCCGTTGGCATTTGTGAATATGACAATCCTGCTAGATGCCTGTTGAAAAACTCGTGGAGCAGGATTTCATCCTGCTCGAATGCCGAAGATTTCAGGCAGGTTGAAAACCTGCCCCACGTTTTTCAACAGGCTGCTAGATGCCGGTTTGTGTCGCGAGAGTTTTTGTTCCGACTGGTTGGAGACACATGACATGTCGTATGACGTATCCCCAAATCGCCGGGGATTTCGGATTCCGCCGCAATGGATCATTGCTGGAATCCTCGCCTTGGTTGGAATGTTTCAATATTTCGGACGGACTCAGATCAATCCGGTGACGGGCGAAAAGCAGCGTGTGGCGTTGTCGGTGGATCAGGAGATCGCGCTCGGCATCCAGTCAGCTCCGACCATGGCCGCCAAAATGGGAGGCGAACTCGCTCCCAGCTCAAAGTCTGCGGCGATCGTCAGCGAAGTCGGCGAGCGGTTGGTGGCGGAAAGCGTGGCGCGGAAAAGTCCGTATCAGTTTCAGTTCCACTTACTGCGCGATCCCGACACCGTGAATGCCTTCGCTCTGCCAGGCGGACAGATTTTTATCACGGTGGGCTTGCTCAGCCGACTTCAAAACGAAGCTCAGTTGGCAGGGGTGCTGGGGCATGAGATTGGCCATGTGATTCATCGACATAGCGCTCAGCACATGGCCAGCAGTGACCTGGGAACAAAACTGGTTACGGCGGTCGGCGTCGCCGGCAGTGATGGCCAGAATTCTGGCCGATCCAATCAGGCGGTCGCGGCGATGGTCAACAATATGATGCAACTCAAGTACGGCCGCGGTGACGAAACTCAGTCCGACAAGTTCGGTTTGGAAGCCATGCAAGCGGCGGGATTCGACCCATCGCAGATGCTCGGCGTCATGAAAATCCTGGCCGAAGTCTCCAAAGGAAATCGACAACCAGAATGGATGGCATCACACCCGCACCCCGAACATCGACAAGCGCAGATTGAAGCCTGGTTGAGCGAGCAGTATCCCGACGGCGTCCCCGACCGTCTGACAATCGGCCGCACGTTCCGCTCTCGAAATGAGTGATTCGATAGTGGGATAGGCTTCCAGCGCTTCCAGCTTGTACCACGGGTCGATCACCTTAGAACCCCGCTTTTCGCAGCGTCTCGGCTCGTTCGCGATGCTTGCCGCTTAGTTCCAGCTGACCTTTGAGTTGATACGTTCGGGCCAACAATTCATGAGCTTGCGACAACGTGGGATTAAGCTCGATCGCACGTCGAGCGGACTCCGCCGCGCGATCCGAATCACCCAGGGCTTCCCGAGCTTGAGCGTTACGGCTGTGAAAATCGGATCGCCATGGATTGATCTCGACCAGCCGATCGAAGTACTCCGCTGCCGCTTTCCAATCCTGCCGGTCGTGAGCCAGGAACGCGAGCCGCTTCAGTATTGATTCACGATGTAGTGCCTTCGTCGACGCCCTGGTCCAGCGAGCTTTCGCCAGCGCCTCACGCCCCGTCAACGACTCGCAAATGCCTAACCATTCTTGAATTTCCAAATCATCGGGAAGGGATTCCTCGATTGGCTCCAGTAGCCGCAAGCCTTCCGCCGCGAAAGGAGACGGCCCAATTTTCTGGGCCAATCCGGCCATCATCAATCCGCGCGCACGCCATATTTCCCAATCGGGCACGCGCGGTTCGGCGTTGGCAGACACTTTCCAAAGTAATGGCGAGTCCTCGACGACAGGAATGTTTCTTGGTTGATCCGGTGTTGGCTGATCGGGACGCCGCAGAATTCGATGATCAGTTCGCGGCGTGTGCGGCGAATCGTGGGCGTCTCGCCGAGGCATGTGGCATGCCAGGCACGAACCGTGACTGGGCGAAGTGTTTCGCTCCACTTCTGGAACCGAGCAGCCCGCATCGGTGTGACACTTCAAGCACCGCTCCTGATAGAACTTCGTCCGTTCGGTGGGCGGTGGCACCGAGTGCGGAGCATGACACGAGACGCAGCCGAATCGCCCGTCACTCTGCCGAAAGCACGCACTGTGCCGCATCTGCTCAGAGTGGCTGACTTCGCGCTCGCGATCGTCGCTTGGGACGCGATCACCGTTGACGAAGATCAGCCAAACGTCGTCCAATTTCATGCCGGGACGGAAGTCGAATGTCGTTCGGCCGAATCGCAGTTGTCGTGATTTTCCGTGTAGATGACATTGATTACAGACATCTTCACGCCGCGCAGCCCCCAGTTTCGCCGGGTTGACGATCGGGTCGGGAACAGGTGCCGAAGTCTCATCGGGCTTGTCGCGTGACCGCGATTCGTGCCACGTCACATGCGCGCCCCCTGGCCCGTGACACCGCTCGCAGCCAATCGACATTTCGCTAAATGCCGGCGATCCGTATCCCGTCGATTTCTCCGCCGGACGATTGACGTGTCCCGCGTGACACGCCAAACAATCGTCGGCGGTCTCTCGCTCAAATCGTGGATGCTGCACCGGCGAATATCCCGCAGCCAAGCCCCAAGATTTCTTTTGCGAAGACCAATAGATCGGCGAATCAAATAACCGCTCATCGTGTTCGGAAAAAAACGCTCGACTGCGAGTTCCCGATCCGAGCACATAAGCCATCTCGACTGCTTGATCATAGATCGGCTCCGAACTGGCATTCGGCAAGAATTCGTGATGCCACAAGTGACCGGCCTCACTGCTAACGCGATACCGTCTTGCATCCGGCGGCTCAATCACGGTGTCGGCAATTTCCCCTTCGGTCGGCATGTACTCTGCGACGGACGTCAACGACTGAGCCATTGGGTGTCCGCGATATTCATTCGCAATCGACTCGTGACAACGCCGACAAGCATCGCTGCCAACATAATCTGAGGGGAGTTTGGGCGGCTCGCTCGGCAGATTCCGCAGTCCGTGAAATCCTGTCATCCCTGCTGTCGGAGGATCAATCTCAAAGTCCAAAGAGGACAAATTCACCTGAGGTTTCGGTCGCCGGAAGGCCGCAAAGCCCCAGCCGGCCATCAGCAGCAACGCGATCACCACGACCCCACGGCGGCTCAAGTTGGTCATGTTCATGACGTCCGACTCTGTGACGGAACTCGCGTTGCCTATTCGTCGGCGACGGCGATCCAAAAGTATGCCGGACGTCTGTGTTGCTCCGGTTCAGGTCCGGCCCGAACTGCGGAACGCTCGCCCTCGCTAACGCTTCGAGTTAGTGTGCGTGTGGAGTATTCTGCCGACCGACGGTGACGGCAAGTCCGGCCTGTGAATGAGAACCTCATGCCTCAAGCGATCACGATTCCGCGACTCGGCTGGTCCATGGAACAAGGTGTGTTCGTCGGTTGGCTGAAGTCGGCGGGCGATCCAGTTCGGTTGGGCGATCCGCTGTTTACGCTCGAAGGGGAAAAAGCGGTTCAAGAAATCGAAGCGGTTGATGCGGGGACGTTGTGCATTCCGCCAAATGCTCCTCAGGTCGGTGATACAGTCATTGTCAGTGCGGTAATCGGGTACTTGCTGGCGGAAGGGGAAGTCGCACCGAGTGAAATCCCGCCGACCGCGCCACCGATTGTCGCGGTGACCATGACACCACCCCAACCGACGCTCCCTTTGCCGACAAACACGGAGCCACCAAAGGCCACGAGTTCGCCGGCGGCCTCACCGGCTGTGCGGCGTTTGGCTCGTGAATTGGGTGTCTCACTGGCCAATTGGAATGCTGACAGTCGCGTTTCGGAGAATGACGTTCGTCTCCGAGCGAAATCGAAGTCGGTCATGCCTACAAGGCTCATCGCGGACGTGCCACGCCGACAACGGGGCCTGCCCGCGATCTCGCCACGAGCGGCTCGCATTGCCGCTGATTTGGGTGTCGATTGGACTGGATTGCGCGGGACTGGAAACGGCCAGCGAATTCGTGAAGCGGACGTCCGCCGGGCCGTTTCCGATTTGCGATCGACGGTCGATGACACAACCGATGCGATTCGTGGGAAAATCGTCCCTGCTCCACGCTTGAGACAAACGATCGCGGAACGCTTGACTCGCGGTTGGCAACAAACGGTACCAGTCACTCTTACTAGCGTGGTCGATGCGAACGTTCTGGTTGAACTTCGACGTCGGTGGAAAACGGAAGGTCGAGAAGTGATTCCGACGGTCACAGACATCATGGTGAGTGTCGTCGCAACAGCGCTGTCTCTGCATCCGTTGCTCAAGGCACGTTGGCGCGGGACCGCTTGGGAGATTCCCGATGGAACGAACATCGGCTTGGCCGTCGATACACCCGATGGGCTGCTCGTCCCCGTTGTGCGCGATGTCAATACTTTGTCACTCACTGAGCTTGCTCAGCAAACTCGTGACCTCGCCGAACGGGCGCGTTTACGGCGGCTCAAACCGGACGAACTCCGCGGCGGTGTGTTCACCGTCACAAACCTGGGAGCCTTTGGAGTCGATGGCTTCACGCCGATTCTGAACTTCCCGGAGTCGGCGATTCTTGGCCTTGGAGCGATTCGCCGCGAAGCCGTTGTGACGTCCAACAATCACGTCGTCCCGGCTGACCGCATGACACTCAGTCTCACGTTCGACCACCGCGCTCTCGACGGAGCTCCGGCAGCCCGATTCCTGCAAACTGTCTGCGAGGAATTGCAGCGTTTGCAGCTCCCGAAGACATCGTGTTAGCCTTTCACCAAGCTGACGATCAACGGGCTGCAACAGTGACGATGTAATTCACAAATCGAACGACCTCATGGCCACAACCGACACACTCACGCAACTCAAATCGCGTATATTGTCGCACTTTTCGATGATGTTCCTCACGACCTGGGAGGAGGAACGTTGGGAAGCGGAGTTGGCCGCGATGGCCACGGAGATGGATCGCGGATTTGTGACTTGGACGGTGACTCGCGGGGCACAGCCGCCGCTGAGCGGCGAGTCGCAGCCGCTGACGGATCCTGCCGAGTTCTTGCGAAAACTTGGCGAGTTTCCGCGGAAGCAGTTGTTCTTGGTCAAGGACTTTCGACCGTATCTGACCGACCCGGGAATCGTGAGGCAGTTGCGAGACCTCGTGCCGACGTTGATTCAACAGAAGAAATCACTGCTGTTCATGGGGCCGGATGCGCCAATCCCGGTCGAACTACTCAAAGACGCGATCAAGTTTGATTTGCCTCTGCCTGGCTTGCAGGAGTTGCACACGGAATTGAAGCAGGCGTTGGCCACGGAAAATGCGCGGCACTCCGCCCCGATTCCCGTTTCGCAGGAACAAGAAGAACGGCTTGTTCGCACGATGCTGGGACTGACGGCATCTCAGGCACGGAAGTCGTTCGCGCGGGCGTTGCTTGGCCGAAAAGGGATTGACGACGACATTTATGCGCAGCTCATCGGCGAGAAGAAAATCATGGTGCAGGGTTCGGAGATGCTCGAATTTCAAGAGCTGTCCGAAGGAGTCAAGGACATCGGCGGATTGGACGGGCTGAAAGATTGGATCAGGAAGCGTTCGCTGGCGTTCAGCGAATCGGCGAGGAAGTCGGGGATTCCGGCTCCGAAAGGAGTCTTGCTGTTGGGGGTGCAAGGTTGCGGAAAGAGCTTGACGGCACGAGCGATCGCCCAATTACTGAGCTTTCCGTTGGTGCGACTCGACGTCTCCACGTTGCTCAGCGGCGACTTGGGGCAGTCCGAGAAAAACATGCGCGACGTGCTAGGTCTAATGGAGATGATCGCTCCGGCAGTGCTGTGGATGGACGAAGTCGAGAAAGGATTCGCGGGAGGCAATGCCGAGGGGAATGCCGATTCCACGATGGTCCGCATCATGGGACGGTTCTTGACCTGGATGCAGGAGAATCCGTCCCCGGTGTTTGTCGTGGCGACGGCGAACAGCGTCACCAGCTTGCCGCCGGAAATGCTACGTCGCGGGCGATTCGACGAATTGTTCTTCGTGGACTTGCCGAACTATCACGAGCGAAAACAGATCTACGAGATTCACTTGCGAAAGAAGAAGCTCGACCCGGAGCAATACGATATCGCCCGGCTGGCCGAACGCTCGGAAGGTTACAGCGGGGCGGAAATCGAACAGGTGGTGTTGTCGGCAATGGTCGAATCGTACGGCAAGGAAGAAGGGGTGAGCGAAGCGGCGATGGAGAAGGCTCGCGAGGAAACCGTGCCGTTGTCGGTGACTATGGAAGAAAAAATCTTCCAGTTGCGAGAATGGGCGCGAGGACGCTGCCGGCCGGCGACTCCCGACAGCCGCGTGCTGCAAATGCTCGAAGCCGAACAACGTCAAAAGGCAGCCGATACCGGCAACGAACAAGCCTTTGACGACAAGCCGTTCTCGTTCGATCCGACCGAACTGGAAGAATCGGAAACGATCGAATCGTGGCAGACAGTGGCGAAAAGTGGCGACATTCCGGCGGCGATCGCCGAATATGTGAGCACTCATGACGGCGCGACGATCCCCGAATTGCAACGCGTGTTTGCCGACATCACCAACACGACGGGCGAGCAAGGATTGGCGCTCCGCTCCGATCCGAACTTGATCTTGTGGTTGGGGCTGAGTGCCGAGTTTGCGGGCGACCTGGCTAAGCTGATCGGCGGCAAACGGCTGTTCCTACGACTGACCGATGCCGAACCATACGGCGAGTTCGCGGCGGAAATGCGACTGCCCAATCTGACATCACTTCCCGATAACAAAGTGTCGAAGCCGGCATGGCTCTCAACCATTTTCACGGTCACACAACCGGATGATCTTGACCCGCGCTTGGAACGAGCGGCTCGCATGATGCTGGCAAAGTGAGACGAACTTCATGCAACCTGATAACTTGAAACTTGTGACTGGTTCCGCAGTGCGACTCGCCTGTCGCAATGGATTATGGACGAAGCCGACTTGCGGCTTGGCTGAAGGATTTGCTCAAGGCAATCTGGTCGTGTTGCCAAAAGCACTGGCCTACGATTTTCTGCTGTTCTGCCAGAGAAATCCGAAGCCTTGTCCGCTGTTGGACGTGACCGAACCGGGCGATCCGGTGCCGAGATTGGTCGCTCCCGATGCTGATTTACGAACCGATTTGCCGCGCTACCGAGTTTGGAAGCATGGTGAACTGGTCGATGAGCCGACCGACATCACCAATATTTGGCAATCGGATTTTGTGAGCTTTGTGATCGGCTGCTCATTCACGTTTGAGTCGGCGATGATGCGAGCAGGCTTGCCGGTTCGGCACCTTGAACTCGGATGCAACGTGCCGATGTTCCGCACGAACATGGCCTGCCGATCGGCCGGCGTGTTTCACGGACCGCTGGTGGTTTCGATGCGACCGATGACTCCAGCCGACGCCGTGCGCGCGGTGCAGGTGACGTCGCGATATCCGCTCGTACACGGAGCTCCAATTCACATTGGCAATCCGGCCGCGATCGGCATCGGCGAGCTGACTCGCCCTGATTTCGGCGATTCCGTTCCGATTCAGCCCGACGAGATTCCAGTCTTCTGGGCCTGTGGTGTCACACCGCAAGCCGCCATCATGTCCGCAAAGCTGCCGTTGGTGATCACACACAGTCCGGGCTGCATGTTCCTCACGGATGTTCGCGATGAAGAATTGGCCGTTGATGGCGAGTCTCATGAATTTGATGTCAAACGAATGGAGACTACGAAAACAATGCTGCGACATGCCGTGCTCTTCAAATTCAAGGCGGAGACCAGCAAGGAACAAATCAAGCAAATTGAAGAAGCCTTCCGAGGACTGCCGTCGAAGATCGACAGCATCCGCGATTTTGAGTGGGGCACAGATGTCAGTCCCGAAGAGAAGTCGAAAGGATTCACGCATTGCTTTTTCGTGACGTTTGCCGATGAAAAAGGGCGTGACGCCTATTTGCCTCATGCGGCACACCAGGACTTCGTGACAATTGTCCGGGCGCATGTCGAGGATGTGTGTGTGGTCGACTACTGGACCGGGAAATAACAAACTTAACTAACCCGACGTGTCCGCGAGGGCGGGTTAGTGTGTCGAGCAGGAGGCGTTGATGCGAATCCGGAATATCTTGTTGGCTCTGGGGTGTCTGCTGCTTTTCACGGCCATCGTCAAAGCCCAAGAAACAAAGGCAAAGACATCCCGTGCAGAATTGTCAGGAAATGTGGCCGACGGTGCAGTGACGAAGGTGCCGGCTCCCGATCGGAAGGGAGTCGATTGGCCCTGCTTCTTGGGGCCAAACGGCAACGGGGCCTGCACGGAAATTGACTGGCTGAAAGCTTGGCCGAAAGATGGACTGACGACAGCGTGGTCGAAGCGGATCGGGACGGGATACAGCGCGCCGTCGGTCGTGGGAAACCGCGTGGTCGTGCATCATCGACCGAAGGGGAACGAAGACATCGTCGATTGCCTGCGCGCGGACACAGGCGAGCCGTTGTGGCGATTCACATATGCCACGGACTACGAAGATCGATACCAGTACAACAACGGCCCGCGCTGCACGCCGTTGCTGGCGAACGATCGCGTTTACACGTTGAATGCCGCAGGGAAGTTGTTCTGCCTCGATCTGACCAGCGGCAAACAGATTTGGGCGAGAGACTGCGCGAAGGACTTTCGAATTCCGGACGACGAGAACTTTTTTGGTGTCGGATGCACGCCGATCCTGGAAGGGAACTTGTTGATCGTGTTGGTCGGAGGTCAGCCGAACTCGGGGGTTGTGGCTTTCGATGTGAAGACCGGCGACACCGCTTGGGAAAGTGTCGGCAAGCAGACTTGGGACGGAGCTGAAACGGGCGAAACGTCGAAGTCGAAGTACGAATGGACGGGCGAGGAATCGCTTTACAGTTACTCATCACCGCTCGCCACGACGATTCACGGTCGCCGACAGGTGCTGTGTTACATGCGGCAGGGATTGGTGTCGCTCGATCCGAAAGATGGCTCGGAGAACTTCAAGTTCTGGTTTCGGCCGAAGGAACGCGAATCGGTGAACGCGGCTCGGCCATTGGTAATCGACGACAAGATTTTTTTGTCGTCAGCATACAAGCTGGGATCGGCATTGCTGCAAGTGGCTCCCAGCGGCAAAGAGTACAAAGTGCTGTGGCGTGACAACCGCAACATGCTGACTCACTGGTCCACGACGATGCACGTTGACGGTTTTTTATACGGGTTCAGCGGCCGACACGAAGAAGAAGGGGAGCTGCGCTGCCTCGACCTGAAGACGGGAAAAGTCCGCTGGCAAACAACCGGCTATGAAGGGGATGTCTCGAAGCTCAAACAAAGTCCGGTCACGGGCGAGATTCAAGATGCGAACGGAAAAACAATCCCATTTCCGTTTTTTGGACGCGGGTCGAAGATTCAAATCGGTGACCGGTTCCTGGTGCTGGGCGAACGTGGTTGCCTGAGCTTGATCAAAGTCAATCCAGATCAGTTTGAAGAGCTGGGTCGGATGTCAGTTAGCGGCATCAAGTATCCGGCCTGGGCCGCGCCGGTGTTGTCACGCGGTCGAGTCTATTTGCGCAGCGAAACGCATTTGGTCTGTTTGGACTTGGCGGGGAAGTAGCGGTCGCTGGCCGCTAGAAAAACGTTTGCGTGACTTCTATTATCCGCCCCCGAACCCGAATCATTCTTTAATCAGCGACTGATCGACATGGCCAAAATCACGTTTGTCAAAGAGAAGAAAACCATCGAAGTGGAACCGGGAGCCAACCTGCGCCGAGCGGCTCTCGACAACGGCATCCAGGTCTATTGGGGGCCGCATCAACTGGTGAACTGCATGGGATTTGGTCAATGCGGCAGTTGCACGGTGGTGATCAAGAAAGGGGAGGACAACGTCAGTCGTCCCGGTTTGTGGGAACGGTTTCGCATTTTGGCGGGACCGCTGTTGTTCTTCTGGCGAATCGGTAATGAAAAAACGCTGCGGTTGTCTTGCCAATGCCGCGTGAATGGCGACATTGAAGTGGAAACAACGCCGACCGGAAACTGGCACGGCGAGCGGTTCTGGGGCTAAGGCACGAGGTCGCAATAACTTCCCGATCAGCCGCAGGGCGCTAGCCCCGGGTTGTGTGATCCGAACCGGGGCTAGCGCCCCACGGCTCATTGAAGGAGTTTTTGTCATGTTTCAGTTAATGCGTTGGTGCGTTTTCGT
>JANMIF010000183.1:0-17198 GCA_031375695.1 Planctomyces sp. | reverse complement strand
CACCGCCGGAGCGTCATTGCGGTGCTCGCGCCGATGCACGCGATACGCGACGCGAACCGCTCGCCCGCCGATGATCCGCCACGCCACACGCGTCCGCGCCAACACGCACTCGCGCGGCTTGGCCTGCCCGGGAAACACGTCTTCGAATCGCGTCGCCGCGATCAACTTGTCCTCAGTCGGCAGCCGCCCACGCCGAGCCGACTTCTGTTTCTTCCGCCGTCCGCGCCGCCGCTGTTCGTCCGCCGCCACGCTGTAATTCGTGGGAGTTCCCGACCCACCCACATCCTTCGACGGCGGTGGCTCGTAGCCAGCCAACCGCGCTCCGAACATCTCCACCCGCGCCGTCAACCGCCGATTCAATTCGATCTGCTGAAGCAACAACTCCATCACCTGATCGATCGTGATCGTCCACGCCGTAACGCCCTTCTTCAAACTCGACACGGCCATGCCGAACAACTAAATCATCCGACAACTCTCGAAAATCCCAGTTCGGGAATTGGACAACTACCCGCACGCAACGACGAGCAAATCGGATTGAAGAGGTAAAACAACACCAGCAAGCAATACTGATCGCAATGCAGCGTGCGATTGCCGGATTGGTCGCGCAGACAACCGTCATCGTGCAGCCGCTACAACAACGGCGCGAGATTGTCGAAATACTTCAACCCGCCGATATCACGCTCTTGAATCTCGTCCCGTTTCTTCCGGACCACAGCCGCCTCCTGCCATCCCGATAGTACCAAATCGTTCGGTCGGAGGTGGCGCAAACAGAGCGCCGAAATCCCAGATTTAACAATGGTCTTGGCTGGCGCAAATTATGTGCCGAACAGTAGTGCCGCCAATTACAAATTCATTCCCACCCGAGCAAGTTTTGCCAAGTCTGCTCAGTCGTCCTGAATTCGCGCCAGGTTCGAGGGCGTTGTGTGGGAGTGTTGCGAGTCGGGCGGCCGGTGTAGGTCCAGTTCATGGGTTTGGCAATCGTCTCGTTGAAGTACCGGATGAAGCGTTTCAGCTTTTCGATCAGGTCCAGTTTGGATGTGAAGCTGCCGCGGCGCATTACGCGGCGATTGATGATGCCGAAGATGATCTCGATCTGGTTGAGCCACGAACTGTGTTTGGGGAGGTAGACGAAACGGATGCGATGAGTCGGGTCGGACAGAAAGGCGCGCCGCGTTTCCATCGTGCTCAGGATGCCGTTCTTCTTGGCGGACCCCAGCGTGTCTGGCGCGATTCCCAGTTGCTCGGCGACGAGGCGGACCAATGGTTCGCCGCAGTGCGCAGTGAGTGTTCAAGTTATCGTACCGACTTTCTCGATTGCTCCACGAGCATGACTTGATGGGTGCGAAACCAGTCGAAGTGCCGTTCTGGCTGCTTCAAGTCTATTGGTCCACAGGAACTTAGCCGATTTCAAGCACGAAAAGATCGTTGAAGTCGAGCCTATCGGTCGGTTGATCACATTCGGCAAAAACTGCCTGTGCCAATTGAGTTGCAGGTCGTGGAGGCTCAGGGGTCAAGCCCGTCGTGTGAAGGACAATGCCAAAAAATCGAATGGATTACATCCCTGTCACCTTCGCCAGAATGAACTCATCGTGCGGAAGAACGTCAGATTTTGGATCTCGGCTGCGTTCGTTTTCTTTCTATTTCACAATTTCTCGGTGGCTCAGGAACGACGGGTCGCATTCCGCACTGCTGGTCCTCCGGCCGTTCAGAAAGTGATCCGGCTGAGTCCCCCCAGTCTGGACGAAACTGATCCAGGCGTTCGGTTCGTCGGCTTTCAGGATGAGGACAAATCGGATCGGCCTTCGAAACCCGAAGCTGATGAGTCCCTCTGGTCATCGCCGCTCGATTCCCATCTCCCCGAGGAGAAGGTGGAGTGCTGCTACGATCGGTGCCGGGAATTCTGGGAACACCACAATGCCGTGTGGGGCGAGTATCTGTATTTGCGGCCGCGCGGAGCGGACGTGATTTACGCGACTCCGGTGGATGGGACCGGGACGCCGGTGGGAACGCAAGCCGCCGCCGCGTTGGGCTATGACTCCGGTTTTCGTGTCGGCGCAGCGGGGGCGATCGATGAGTGTTCGAGCTTGACGTTGAATTACATTTGGTATCGAGCCTCGAATAGTGACAACGTCAGCGTGCCCGGAGGCACCTCATTTCTGCGAGCCGACACGGTGCATCCGAGTACCGTCAACGTGGCGGGCGACAGTCTGGCCGCTCGAGCGCAGTACGACTTCGACATGCAATCCGTTGATGTCAACTACCGCGCCTTGCTGTGGGGCGGAGATCACTTCGCCGTCAATTACCAGTTGGGGCTGAGATATGCACTCGTTGAGCAACAATTTGGAGCCACCTATTCGATCCTCGGAACGACCACCGTCGCCACGAATGTCGATTTCCACGGATTTGGTCCGCGATTCGGATTCGAAGGCGAACGACTGCTGGGAGACTGCGGCTGGCTGGTGTATTCGAAAGGGGCTGTGAATTTCCTGTTTGGGCGCAATTCGGCGGACTATCTCCAGTCGAACATCCTGGCAGGGACTCAGGCACGGACCGGCCTCTCGGAAACGCGCGTCGTCACGGTCCCGGAATTTGAACTGGGGACGGGCTGGGTGAATTCTGACGGTCGCTTTCGAATCACCGCGGGATATTACCTCGCCGCGTGGTTCAACATGATGACCGCGCCGGAATACCTCAGCGCCGTGCGAGAAATTCCCAACTCCTTCGACCGCCAGGTGAAGACGCTCACCTTGGATGGGTTGAGTCTGCGAGCCGAGTGGCGGTTCTAAGGCGAGCGGCAACACATCACTTACCCAACCCAGGCGAACATACCGAACCCAAGCGAGCCGGTGGCGTTAGCCACCGGACAGCGACGCAAGTCCGGTGGCTAACGCCCACCGGCTCGCCTGGGAAGTTTTCATCTGCAACGTAAAGAACGATTTGAAGCGGAGCAATTCATGGCATTGACATTTTCATTCACGACATGGCTGCGGGGGCGTTGGAAAAAAAAGTTCTCTCAGACCAAGCTCGGCAAGGCGAAGCGCCGGGACTCGCGCGAGGATCGCGTGTCGGAGCGCGTGCGGCTGTCTGTAGAGAGGCTCGAATGCCGGATCGTGCCGGCGATCGTCAACTACACCGCCGCGTCCGATTTGTTGAGCTTCACGGCCGATGCTGGTGATGCGGACAACGTCGCCGTGACGTCCCCCGCCGCGAACACGGTGCGGATCGTCGTGGCGGGCGGCGATACGATCACGCTCACAGGTGACGTCGGTGCTGGCTTCACGCTTTCCGCCGGAAATACCCAGCTCGACATCGACACCACCGCCGCGCCGCTCGCGAACTTCAATGTCAACCTCGGCGACATGGACGACGTGCTCGCGTTCGGGCTGGCCAGTCTGCCCAACGGCGTTACCAACGCGAACATTCAGGGACAGGCGGGAACGGACAGCGTCACGCTCAATATCCTGACCATCTCAGGCAACTTGGCTGCGGATTTCGACACGATCAACCTCGGCGGTATCGTGACGGCGAGCGGCAACGTGACGTTCACCGCTGTGAACAGCCTCACGGACGGTGCCGATAATGACGTTGCGGACATTGTGGGTGCTGTGATTACGCTCAACGTGACCGGCGCTGGCAACGCGATCGGGGTCGGCCTCAGCAATTTCCTGGAGGTCGACGCGGCGACCCGGCTCGACGCCACCACCACCAACGGACTCATGGCCCTGAAAAACGTGGCGGGCAGCTTGCCGCTTGGCACCCTGAATGCCGGCAATTCGTTCATTTTCCTGACCGCCGGGAACGGCGCGATCACCGATGCGAACGGTGCGGCCGTCAACCTGACCGCGGCCAATGGTCTGAGCCTGACGACCACCGGGACCAGCAGCGCGATTGGGACGCTGGCCGATCCGATCGAGACGGCGATCGGAGCGCTCACGGCCACGACCAACGATGGGGGCATCTTCATTACGGATTCGAATGGGCCGGGGCTGACCATCAACGCCGTTCTGGCGAGGGAGTTCGGCAAGACACCGTTCCTCAACGGCAGCAATCAGATCATGGTCGACCCGGACGACGGGGGAATCTTGCCACCCGTGGCCGGGACGCATGATGTCTCCATCTCCGCCCAGGGACCAATTCTGGTCAACAGCGTCACCGCACCCGACTCGGTCACGATCACCTCTGGTGCGAACAGTATCCTGGACTCCAATCAAGCAACGAACGACATCCTGGCCCGGAGCGTGAACTTTGTCGCCAGCGGTGCCGTCGGCCAGAAGAGCGATCCGTTCGAACTGACGGTTGAGAATTTCAGTGCGAGCACGACGAACGGCGGAATCTTCTTCGCCCAAGGGATTGCCGGAACGGTGACGTCCATTGTGGCTGGCGGAGCGGGCAATGAGGTTGTCGTGACAACCCCAGCCGCTTCATTGCGGATCAAGGTCATCACGGCGCTGGGCAACGTCACGGTGAAGAGCGACGGCGGGGCGCTGCTGGATGACAATGGCGCGTCTGTGAATATCACCGGCAATATCGTCGATCTCACCGGAAAGTCTGGTATCGGCACGGGCGCGGATCCCCTGGAGACAACCGCCGCCGAGCTGCGCACGACCGTCAGCGACACGGCGGCCGTCATTAAGATTACTGAGACGGACGGGCTGACCGCCGTGGCGGCGAAGACCAACGCGGGCGACGTCACGATCAGCTTCACAGGTGGGCCGCTGACATACACGGCGAGCACGGGATTGCTGTCCGCTTCGAGCGCGGCGGTGACCTTCGAGACAACGACCGGCAACGTCCAGTTGGGGGTCGTCGATGCGGGGAGCGGTGCCGTCAGCGTCACGGCTGCCGGAACGATCACCGATGACGTCAGTGATGCCGTGGTGGACCTCCGCGGAGGCACGGTCACATTGCGGGCGGGAACCGGCATCGGCGCTTTGGGGAATGAGATCGACACGGACGTCGCGACGCTGAACGCGACGACGAACAGCGGCGACATTTTCATCCGCGAAGCCAGTGCGCTGACACTGAGCGCCTCGACGGGCGGAAGCAACATCGATGTCCGTTCCTCGAGCGGCACCATGACTCTGGGGCTTATTTCCGCGCCCGGCTCAGTGACCCTCCACTCGGGCGGTGCCATGCTGGATGGAAACGCCGTCACCAACAATGTGGCTGGCAACACACTCACGTTGGTCGCGACGGGCGGAATTGGTGTGAGTGGCGACGGGCTGGAGATCTCTGTCAGCACGCTGAGTGCGAATGGCGGCGCGGGGGGCGGTCTGTGGCTTGCCAATGACAAAGCCCTCACGCTGAATTCGTCGGGAGCCACCGGCGGGGCGGTTTCCATTTCGACCACGGGCAACATGACGCTCGCCAGCGAGTTGATCGCGACCGGCCAGAATGTCACGTTGACGGCCACCGGCGACTTGATCGATGCCAACAACGTCGGCAACAACATCACGGCCGCCAGCGTGACGCTGACTGGTTTGAAGATCGGTACCGCCGCCGACAAGATCGAAACCACTGTCAGCAGCAGCATCACCGCCGCGACGACGACCGGCGGCATTTTCGTGAGCAACACCGGTGCGGACCTCGCACTCAATGCGACCGCGCTCGGACAAGGGGCCGATGTCGATATCGACACGAACGGCAACATCGCTCTGGGGGGTGTCACCGCCGAAGGGGATACGGTCAAGCTGCGCACGGGCGTGGCCGGCGCGATCACCGACAACAACGACACTCCCACCACTTTTCCTGTGAACATCACGGCCAAGAAGCTCGATCTTTCCGCACCCGGCGGCATCGGCACCGTGGCGAACCCGCTGGAAGTGAACGTGGATGTGGTGGTCACCGCGAACGGCGGAGCAGCCGGTGCCTCATTCAAGAACACCGGCCCGTTGCTGCTCACGGAATCGGCACTCGAAGCATCGGGGACCGGCACACTGACGTTTGATGCCGAGTCCATCACGATTGAGAACATCGTCGACAACATGGCCACGATCGCCGCCGGCCGTTCGGTTGTCCTGCGGACACCGACCGGACCAATCGTCTTTCTCGATGCCGCGGACACGATCGAGACTTCCGGTGTCGGCACGATCACCATCCAGGTGGGAACGGCTGTCGGCATTGGCGAAGTGGCCGTGGCCGTGTTGGGCAACCTCAAGACGGCCGGTGGAAACATCCTGGTCGAGGCGGATCGAACCATCACCATTGGGCAACTGAATGCCGGGACGGGAAGCGTCACGGTCCGGTCCAGCACGGGCGTCATCGTAGATGGCAACGGGCCGTCCCTCAACGTGATCGCCGCGACGACGACGCTGATCGGTGCCGCCCCAACCGCACGCGAGGCCGAACTCGACGAAATGTTTCGGATCGCGGACGCGGCCGGCGCGAGTGCGGAGGCCGCCGCAAAACAGACTTCGGCGGATGCCTTCACCAACGGACATGCTATCGTCGACGCCGCCAAGCAAGCGGCCATCGCCACGGTGGTGACGACGACTCAGGCTTCGACGTCTGCGGACGCGGCGGTGAGCTCCCAGGACGCCATCGTGAATGGCCTGGAGGTCACCAAGCTTGTTTTGGAAGGAGTCGCGCTGGCCTTGGACATCGTCACTACGGTCGCGGAAACGATCGCCGGTGCGGCGCAGGCCGTTCCTCTGACCGGTGACGGTGGTGCGGCGGCCGTCGCCAGTGTGGCGAAGATCGCCAAGAACGTGGCCGATATAGCTGTCTTTGCGTTTAGTGTCACCCTGAAGGTCGAAGAGGACAAACTGGATGACTTGCAAGATACGGCCGTCGAATCTCATTCCAAGCAGTTCGCCGCTCAGTCCACATTGACGCTGGCGACCGCGACGGCTGAAGCCTTCTTGGAATCGAAGTCGATTGCAACGGCAGCGGCCGAAAAGGCGGCGATCATTCGCGACTCTTCCGCTCGTGTTCGCGATCAAGCGGTCCAGGCCCGCGATCAGGTCAACGTGCTCGGCACTCCGTCCGCGCCGCTCGGACTGCAAGTCGTCGGGGTGATCAATGTGACCGCCGGTGCGACAGACAGCTACTTGCAAGTCGTTGGTGCCACCGCTCTCGACCTGATCCAGACCACCGGCAGCATCACGCTGATCTCGACCGGGATCATCACTGACGCCGACGCCGGCGCCGGTTCGGACATCCTCGGCACGGGTCTGCGGATCATCGCGGTTGGCGGCATCGGGACAGCGGCCGACCCCCTCGAGACGCGCGTGGCCACTCTCAATGCAGCCAACACGTCGGGCGGAGATCTCGCGATTGCCAACACGGCCGGTGTGCCGGCGGCGCTCGACATCACGGGAGTCTCGAACGCGGGGGGCGGCGATGTGATCATTTCCAACCAGGGCAGCACGGCGGCCGGCCAGGGGATCACCGTGAGCGGCCCGATCAGTGCGATCGGGGCCGGCGCCGAAGTGATGATCCATTCCGGAAGCCCGCTGACGATCAGCGCCAACATTACGTCGGTCGCCGCCATCCTGCTCGAGGCGGGGGAAACGGCGGTCGCCGGCGATGACCTGACGGTGAACTCCAACGCGACCATCCAGTCCACAGGCTCGAGCGTCACGCTCCGCGCGGGTGACAACATTCTAGTTTTGTCCGGCACGACGATTCAGGCGGTGACCACCATCACGATCACCGCCGACTACAACGACGACGCGGGTGACACGACGGGCGCGAACGTAATCGTCGCCGGAACGCTCGTTGCGCCAGCGGCCTCGGTCGGCGTGGCCCCAACCGCCGACGACAATGACACGTTTACGATCACGCCCTCGCCCGCGACGCCGATCACGGTGGATGCCGAGGACGGCAGCGACACGCTGAACTTCATCGCCAATGGCTTGCCCGTGACGATCGTGGGCAACCAGATCACGGCCCAGGGCCGAGCACCGGTGACGTTCCTCAACTTCGAATTCGTGAACCTCGTGAACACGAACGGTGGCGGCCGCGTCACGCTACTGGCAGTGGCCGGCGTGGCCGATAACCTGATCCTCACGGGAACCGGACAAAAAGCGGGCACGTTCACTCTGAGCGGCGGCGTCCCCATTTCCTTCAGCGGCGTGGACAGCTTCACCTTCAACGCCGGAGACATGGACGACACGACGACCGTGTCGCCGTTTGCCACGTCCGTACTGCCGTGGAATGTGGCCGTCGCGATTGATGGCGGTGCCGGCACGGATCGCATCACCTACAACAACGTAGCCGGGCTGCTCGACACCACGAGCGTGACGGCGACCGCTGTCCAAGCGGGACATATCGATGCGCCGGGTGTGACGTCGGCGCTCCACAGCCAGTTGGTCACATTCACGGGCGTGGAGGACATCACCGCCAACGCCAACGTTGGCGAGGACGAGAAGCTGACGGTGAACCTGCGCGACACCGGAGAGGCCGACACGGCCAACCTGCTGTTTGCTGCCGCCCCGGGTGCTGATGATCTCCAAATCGTCGGACTCTTTGACCTGATCATCGATACGGACAACTACGTCGGCTTGACACTCAACGGCCAAGGGGGCGACGACACCTTTAACGTCACGTCCGGCTCCATCCCGATGTTCGTGGACGGCGGCGATCCGATCGGGCCGGCGGGGGATGTGTTGAACATCATGGCCGACACGACTGCGCTGTTCGTAGCCGGACCGGAATCGGACGAGGGCGGGTTCATTCTGGACGGCACGGAGCGGGTGAGCTTCGATCACATCGAAGGGTTGAGCGTGACTGATTCGCTCCTGCCGGGCGATCTGGCGGTGACCGTCCGCGGCACGAATGGCAACGACGCCATCACGGCGGTCGGCACCGGCGCGACGTCGCTCACCGTGAGCGTGAACAACGGGCCGGCAGTGCCGTACAGCGGCGTGGCCTCGATCACACTGCAAGGCAAGGCGGGCGATGACGCCATCGACGTCAGTCAGGGGGTCGCGGGATTCGTGGTGCCGATCACCGTCGAGGGGGGCGATCCGACGATCGGGTCGGACAGGCTCAGTCTCACGGGCATCGCGGCGGCAGAAACCTTCACGTTCACACCAGCGTCGGTCGACTCCGGCACGATCGCCATCACCGGCGGGTCGACGATCACCTTCACGACGACCGAGCACATGTTGCTCAACGGCGCTGGGGGTGGCGACACAGTCGTGATCAACGGCACGGCGCTCGACGACACCGCGACGGTGAAACCGACGAACGGCGGCAGCGGCAGTTTCCGGTCGAACGCCGGTCCGACGTTTGATTTCGTGAGTGCGACAACGATCACGGTTACCGGCGGCGCGGGCGGATTCGACGTGCTCGCCGTGGAAACGACCGAAGGGTCGGACACGGTCACGGTCGCGGGCACGGTCGTCACTGCGGTCGGCACGGTGAATATCGGAGCGGGCGTTGACCGGCTCGACGTGCGCACGTTCGGTTCGAACGACGTGGTCGCGGTCACGGGCCTCCTGATCGAAAGCATCTTCGAACTAGGCGCGGGCAACGACTCGCTCACGGCCGACGCGGCGACGACTGGCGTGATGGCGATCTACGCCGGCGACGGCAACGACATCATCACGGGCGGCAATTCGAACGACACGATTTACGGCGGGTTCGGCAACGACACGCTGATCGGTGCCGCCGGCAGCGACACGATCTTCGGCGAGGAGGGGAACGATCTGTTCGGGGACACGTCGACATTGGGCAGCGGCACGGCGGATGATCCGGGTGCCGACTTCTTCAACGGCGGCGACGGCATCGACCAGTTCGTGTGGGAGCCGGGCGACGGCTCGGACGTGATTCAGGGGGGCGTGGACGACGCGGACATTCTGCGGTTCTTCGGCGCGGCGGCCACGGCCGACGCCATCAGTCTCGTGTCGGCCGCCGGTGCTCCGACACATTTGAACGTCAACCTCGGGGCCGAGAGCGTGGACACGCACGGTGTCGAGCAGATCAACGTGAACTCGCTGACGGGCGGCGACACGATCACGATCAACGACATCACGGCGACCGAGGTCGTGCATGTGCGAGTGGACGTGGCTGCGGGTGACGCCGATTCGGTGATCGTGAACGGCCGCAACACGAACGACAACATCCTGATTAGCACCGCAGGGGGCGGCCAAGTGAACGTGCTGGGCCTGGAATACGACGTGCGGCTCTTGAACGTCGCCGCCGGTGCCGACACGCTCACGGTAAACGGCAACGACGGCAACGACACGATCAAGTCCGCCGACGGCGTCGAAGGACAGGTGGGTATCTCGCTCTCCGGCGGCGCGGGGGACGACTTCCTCTCCGCCGACGCGACGCTCGACGGCGGCGCGGGCGACGACTTCCTCGAAGGGGGCTCCGGCGCGGACACGATCAACGGCGGTGCTGGCGAGGACACGATGATCGGCCTCGGCGGTGCAGACACGTTTGACGGCGGTGCCGATTTCGACACGATCCTGATTCTGGGCAGGTCGGGCAACGACGTGATCGTCGCAAACCAGACGGCCGCGACGACCTTGGTCCACACGGTCAACGGTGTGACCGAGACGGATACGCTCGTGACCGTCGCTGGCGTCGGTACGGTTGAACGGGCGCGAATCGAGGCGGGCGAGGGCAACGACGTGATCACCGTCACATGGGCCGACTCGCTCGGCGTCGATGCGTTCGTCAACAGTCTGCTGTTCGACGTGGTCGGCGGCGCGGACTTCACGCGCGATCGGCTCGGCGTGATCGACGCCGGGACCGGTGACTTGGTGCTGTATCGCAAGGGCGAATCCGACGACAACGGCTCGATGACAATCGGACCGGCCAACGCCGAGCCGCTCGAAGCCGTGTTCCAAGGGATCGAATACGCCGAACCGGTGCTCGCCGCGGGCGGGCAAGCGGCGGTGTTCAAGCACGATCCGTTTGAGTTCAACAACCTTCAATTCCTCGCCACACACCTCGGCGCGGGGAACGCGATCAACATCGATCCGACGATCGATCCCGGTTCGGACGCCGCGACGGGGTTGCCGGCCGATCAGGATTTCTATCGCTTCAACGCGCAAGTGACCGGGACGCTCGACCTGCAGGTGTTCTTCGAGGAGATCCCGACCGTGCCGAGCGGCCGGCCGGGTCTGCCGGGCAACGGCAACCTCGACATCGAACTGTTCGACCGTGACGGCACGCTCATCGCCGGGGCTGGCCCGAACTTCGGCGGCAACGACGGCGGTGGCGTGAACGCCGAACTCAATCTCGATGGCGAAGCGTTCGCCGAAGATGAACGTATTCGCGTCCCGGTCGTGCAAGGACAGGTCTACTACCTGCGCGTGTTCGGCGCGACGGCGGCGGCGATCAACAACTACACGATGACGGTTATCAACGATCCGTCACCGGTTCCGTACGCTCTGGAATTGCAGGACACGCCAGTCGGCGATGACACGCTCACCAACACGCCGCTCAACAGCGACACCGGCCGATCGCCGTTCGACAACATCACTCGCGACAACACACCAACATTGTTGTTCCGATTGGATGACGGAGCGCTCCGGAATGACCTCCCCGGCAACGATGCCACGAGTACCCCGCCCGATCAGATCATTCCGATTCCGTTCCAAGGAACGACGCTGGCTCCAGGCTACCGAATTGCGATCTTCGACGAAGGGACCACGCCCGGTCAGACCGCCACCGCGCCGCAGACGCTGCTCGGATTCGCCACCGCCACAGCACAACAAGGGGTGTACACCTTCACGACTCCGGTACTGGAAAACGGCAGTCACTTCCTGACCGCCCGAGTCCAGATGATCGACCCGGCCACGCCGACGGACACCGGCTTCGGTTCACGCAGCCTGCCGCTCGAAATCGTCGTCGATACGATCGTGCCCCCGGTGTACTTTGGTTTATCCACTTCGGCCACAGACGGCTTGGACGCCGCCAGTGACTCCGGCGTGCATGCCTTTCCCGGCACGTTCGAGGATCGAGTCACGCGTGTCGAGAATCCGACGTTCTTCGGGACGGCGGAAGCGGACACGATCGTTCGCGTCTATGTGGACCTGAACGGCGACGGCATGTTGCAGACCGCGACCGATCGACTGCTGGCCCAGGTCACCGCAGTCCCGCCGGATGGAACCAGTCAGCACCCGAACGGACGCTGGGTGGCCACCTCCAACGTCAATCTGAACGAGCCGGGGCTGGGACTCGGATTGGACGGCACTCGCCGGATCTTTGTCATCGCCGAGGACGTCGCCGGAAATGTCTCTGGAGTTCAGTCACTGGACATTTTGATCGACACGCAAGGTCCGCAACTGGCAGCGTCTGGAGTGTCGATCACCGCGTTCCCGGCCTACGACCTGTTCTCCCCGAAGCCGTCCGCCGGCCCGACGCCGCGAACCGACGCGTTGACGATCAGTCTCCGTGACCTGCCGAATCGTGATGCCGTGAATTTTCCGGGCTACCTGGCCGTCCTCGAATCGGTCCTCGAAACCCCCGGTCACTATGTCCTGCGCGGCGATGCGAACGGAATCATTCCGATCTCGTCAATCGTGGCGACGTTGAACCCCGCCGTGAATGGGGCACCGGCAACGGCCACGGCCGTGTTGAACTTTTTCTCCCCGCTGCTGGATGATCGCTACACATTGACCGTCGAGGATTCGATCACCGACCCGGCGAACAACGCTCTGGACGGCGAATCACACGCACGCGAACCGCAGGAAACTCCCACGTTCCCCAGCGGTGACGGAACGCCCGGCGGCGATTTTTCCTCCCGGTTCACGATCGACAGCCGCTTTGAAATCGGTGGTGTCGGTCAGGGTGGCATCAGCATCGACATCAACGGCAACTTCCACTTCGATCCAGCGAATCTGGACTTCGTCAACCGCGACCTCGTGTTTGAAATGGGCCTCGACACCGATGCCCAATTCGCCGGCAAGTTCAATCGGTCGGGAGCGGTCACGCAGGACGGCTTCGATCGGATCGGCAGTTACGGTCTGCTCAACAATCGCTATCGCTGGCTGCTCGACTTCAACAATGACGGCCGAGCCGATTACTCGGTGGTCAGTGGCTTGCAGATCAACGGGATCCCGATTGCCGGCAACTTCAACGCAGCCCATCCGGGTGATGAAATCGGGTTGTTCGACGGAATCAATTGGTACTTGGACACGAACGCCGACAACAACATCACCGCCGCCGACACGAAGCTCGTCGGCAACCTGCGTGGCTTGCCGATCGTCGGTGACTTCGACGGCGATGGCCGTGACGATCTCGGCGTGCATCACGCGCAGTCGAATGTGTTTTCGTTCGACCTCGCGGCGGACGGCCGGGATGGCAACGCCGATGACGTCATCGACTTCAGTTCGTCCGTGCCGCTGGCTCAAGCGCCGCTGTTCGCCGGAGTGCTCGAACGTCCGTTCGCCGGCGACTTCAACTTGGACGGCATTGACGACATCGGCCTAATGGTGCCGAATCGCAACGGTGACTCGAACACCCGCAGTTCTGACTTCTACATCTTCCAGTCGATTCGACCAGCCGTGTTGGCGACGGGATTTGGAACGGTCAATGCCTTGGATCACCAATTCTCTCCGACCCCGCTGGGCGTGGACTTGTACGCTCAGTTTGGTTCAAACATCGCGATTCCGTTGGTGGGGAACTTCGATCCGCCGGTCGCTCCCCCCAGCCCGACCCCACCGAGCATCACCAGCCAGCCGCTGGTCGTCACGCTCCCCAAAGTGGGCGGTCCCTTCACGGTCCTGCAGGTCGGAGACAACGTGCATGTTCGCAATGCCAACGGCCGCGAGGTGATGACGCCACGACTCGCCAGCGGCATTTCGACGGTGCGAATCGTCGGCAGCGCGTCCGGGGACTCCGTCATTCTGGATGCGTCGCTCGGTGACTTCGCCGACAGCTTCCGCTTCGAGGGAGGCGCTGGCACCGATCGCTTCGATGCCAGCCGCGTCCACTTCGCGGTGACGTTCGACGGCGGAGCCGCCAACGACACGTTCCTGGGTGGCAGTGGCAACGATACCTTCGTGGGTGGCACCGGGAACGATCAGGCCTCGGCCGGCGCGGGCGACGACCTACTCAATGGTCAAGCTGGCAACGACAAATTGCTCGGTGCCGCCGGCAACGACACGATCCGAGGTGGTGCCAACGACGACTCGATCGACGGCGGCGCGGACGACGACGTGCTGCTGGGCGAAGACGGCAACGACACGATCCTGGGCGGATCAGGTGATCTCGCGACCGACTCGCTCGGCTCGCGCGGCGACGACATCATCAGCGGCGGCAACGGCAACGATTTGCTCCGCGGCCAAGATGGCCAAGACACGATCCTTGGTGGCATCGGGACCGACAAACTCTTCGGCGGCAACGGCAACGACATCCTGTCGGGCGAGAACGGCGTCGACACGCTCAGCGGAGATGCCGGAACCGACACGCTGTTCGGCGGGGCCTCCTTGGATACCTTCCTCAATCCCGCCCTCGGCGAGAAAAACGAAGACGGCGTGTTCAGCGATGCGGCCTTCTTCACGCACCTCAAAATGCTGCTCGCGGCCCGTCCATAAATCACCGTGCAGGAATTTCGAGTCGCGATCGTCAGGGAGTGGTCACGACAGGACTGTCCGCTCCCTGACCGTCACGGCTCGGAAAACACACTTCCAGCGCGAGCCGGGGAGAAGAAAGGGGTCAGACTGAATGGCACTGTCAGCAACGAAGTGACGGGGTTGTGTGCGGACCTTCGGTTGACGCTGGTCGGAGATTTCTTGTCATTGTCCGACAGACGAGGATTGGTCTGGGATTGCTGGGCCGTCCTTGGCTACGGTTTTGAAGTGCCCTTCTTGGCTGGCTTGTCACACGCAGCCAAGGAGGGCCTTTTCCTGCGCAAGCGAATGGATTCTCACAGCGGCGCGAGTCGCAGTTTTTCGCAAGTGGCGGCGGCGTTTTCGGTGCAGCCGGGTTTGCCATTCGCCAAGGTGCTTTCGGCGGAACGGATCGAACGAGTCTTCACTAAGCATGGCAACTTGTTCGGCGGCGGCGCGATCTATTCGACGGCGATCATGGTCCGGAGCTTTCTGAGCCAAGTCTTGCGGGACGGCAAAGACGCCTCTTGCCAAGCGGCGGTGGCGCGCGTCGTCAGTGACTGTGGGCAACAGGGAGTCGCCTCGCCAACGTCGGATACTGGTGACTACTGCCGAGCCCGCGCCAAGCTCTCCGAGGTGGCGCTGCACGAATTGAGCGGGGAAGTCGCGAAGGAACTGGAGCAGGCCGCCGACCTGAGCTGGCTGTGGAAAGGCCAGCACCATGCCAAGCTGATCGACGGCTTCACGTTCACGATGCCCGACACTCCGGCGAACCAAGTCCGGTATCCGCAACAGAAAGCTCAAAAGCCCGGAGTGGGGCTGCCCATCGCGCGTGCCGTGGCGATCGTCTCGTTGGCCACCGCCTGCGTGATGGACTTGGCGATGGGGCCGTACCAAGGCAAACAGACGGGCGAGTCGGCCTTGTTGCGCACGTTGCTGGGGAGCCTCCACACCGGCGACATCGCCGTGGCGGATCGCTACGACTGCTCCTTCATGATGATTGCCTTGCTGCTGGCTCAAGGGACGCACGTCTGCGCGCGCAAACATCAGGGACGACACTCGGACTTTCGCCGCGGCCGTCGGCTGGGCCAGTGCGATCACCTCATCCTCTGGACTCGGCCGCAGCGACCCGAGTGGATGGACGACGAGACCTACGCCCAGATTCCCGAATCGCTCGAGCTCCGCGAGATTCGCTACCACATCGTCGAACCCGGCCGTCGCACCCCAACGATCGACGTGATCACGACCCTGCGCGATGCGGACGAATACACCACGGAAGACATCGCCGAGCTGTATGGCTTTCGCTGGAATTCGGAGTTGGACATCCGCAGCATCAAGTCCTCGTGGAATCTGAGTCACGTCCGCTGCAAGTCGCCGGAGATGGTGCATCGCGAAGTGTGGACCACGATTCGGGGATACAACCTGATCCGCACGACGGCGGCGGGAGCGGCCTGGCTGCATGGCCGGCAACCGCGACAAATCAGTTTCACCAGCACCTGTCAGTATGTGTTGGCGTCCTGGATGACGTTGTCGATGGGCTTGATCACGACCTCGTCGTTGTCAAACTACTTGTCGTTAATGCTCCGACAAATCGCGGCTTGCGAAGTCGCCAACCGACCCGGTCGTTTCGAACCGCGCGTCCTCAAACGCCGCCGCCACGGCTACAAACTCAGGCAACAACCACGAGCCGTACTCAAAGCCCAACTCCAAAATGCCAACCGCAAAAGATGACTCACTTTAGAATCACGACAGTGCCATTCGTCGCTGACCCCTTTTTGTGAGTCCCAAAAAGGAGGACTTGTCAGGCGGTAAATACAACAATGAATTCTGGAAGGCGATAAAGAAGCGAGGTGGTCGGAACAAGATGACACCAGAAAAAATTGTCAGGATACGCGACATTCTCGTGAAGAGGTTCAAGCTATGAAGATTTATCGTATTGACGAACCGAGAGTCGTGAAGTTCGCGCGAAGCTCATTCGTGGGAAGCTGGTGGGAAAGTGAAATATGCCCACAGTGTAAGACTGCCGCTGTGAGGCCTATTTCGCCGTTGCTAATCGAGTGGGAACCCGGTTGCGACGAAATTCCTGATTTTTCTTGGTGCTCGTATGCGTGTGCCGTGAAATCGCGCGTAGTCAAATTTGTTCGGGAGCAAAAGCTGCCGTGCAGATTTCGCAGAACCGAAGTCGTACCACCGGCAAATGTCCGCAAGCGCGAGATTCGCGTGGCATTTCCGTATACCGGACCGATCTTGAAATGGCTCTACGCCACCTCCCTTGCGCCACTGAATGAAAAACTCAGTAGGGTCAAAGTAGAGTTGTCGTGTGACATGTGCGGGAGGGTTGACAAGACCTTTAAGTATCGCGGGATCGTGATTGATCGAAACGCGATTGGCTCAATTGAGATATTCCGGATCACTCAGAATGAACCGTCTGATGCGACATTTGTCACGGAATCGTTGAAGCGGCTGCTTGAAGCTCAAAACTTCACGAATCTCGCCTTTTACGAGGCTGGAATGGTCCGACCATAATCCGTGAAGAAATTCCGATGAAGTGGACCCCAAGAGTTGGACAGTGGGAGACGCGATTTAAGAGAGAGTTGGCCGACGTGGTTTCGACCGTTGCGTCTGACGACCGTGTGTTGTGTGGGCGCTCGCGGTGAAGACTTCGTGCGGCGTCCGGTAGTCCAA
>JANMIF010000185.1:0-5756 GCA_031375695.1 Planctomyces sp. | reverse complement strand
GGCATGCGCTGGCACGTCGAAGGCACCACCGACCTCTGCCAACTCCGCGCCCTTTACCGCAGCGAATACGCCACCTGGCAACACTACTGGTCCCGAACCGCACCAACTTGACTACCTACTTTTCCAATGCAGGCACCCGGCCTCTTGTGGCCGTTTGGGTCGGATGATTTCGAGTCGCCGATATTTTTGTGGAAGCTTTGGAAACATTAATTCATCCGACCGACACGGGATCGGACGGCCGTTCGCCGATCACGACGAATTCGCCAAACGTAAAGTAAAACTTGTACGGTTCCGCGTGGACGGTTAGATTCCCGCGACGTTGCCAGTGAGGTCGCTTAACAATTGCGGTTCATCGGCGTTTCCAATCCCCATTCTCACACCGAACATCGCCAGGGTCATGCCCAAGACAACCGACATCCGAATCAAGGAAGCGTTCTGCACCTTCGAGCCGCTCACGTTCCGAGCACCGTTGAAATTCGGCGGCCGAATCATCTCGAAAACTGACGTGATGAACGTGCAAGTGGTCGTCGAAACCAAAGCGGGCAAAAAGGCCACCGGCCTGGGAAGCATGCCCGTCGGTAACGTTTGGGCCTGGCCCTCCGAAGCCGTCAGCACCGACCTGGCTCAAAAGGCGATGATGAACTTCGCCGAGCAAGTTTGCGATCTGGCGTCGATTGACCCGGAATACGCGCATCCGCTCGATCTGATTTATCACCTCTCTGGCGAATATGCTCATCTGGGAAAACGCATCTCTCAGGAAATGAAGCTGCCGGAAGTCATGCCAGAACTGGCCGAACTGGTTGCAGCCAGCCCACTCGATGCGGCGGTTCACGATGGCTTCGGCCGACTGCATCAGCTCAACAGCTACAACATGCTCTCGAAACAGTACGTGGCTCACGACCTGTCCGAATATCTTGATGAGCAGTTCAAGGGCGAATACCTCGATCAATACACGCTGCGCGAACCGAAGCCACGGATGCCGCTGTACCACTTAGTCGGCGCGATTGATCCGCTGATCGAAGCCGACATTTCCAAGCGGATCAACGACGGCCTGCCGGAAACGCTCCCCGAATGGATCAACGCCAACGGGCTGACGCACTTAAAGATCAAACTCAATGGCGATGATTTGGATTGGGACGTCAAGCGGGTATTGGCGGTCGATCGCGTGACGACCGAAACTCAAGCCAAGCGTGGCTGCAAGGAGTGGGTGTACTCCACCGACTTCAACGAAAAATGCCAGGACGTGGCGTATGTGCTGGAATTCTTGAAGAAGGTCAAAGCGGAATCGCCCGCCGCCTACGACCGAATCCAGTACATCGAGCAGCCGACCAGCCGAAATCTGAAAGACCATCCTGAACTCAAACTACACGAGGTCTCAAAGCTCAAGCCAGTCGTGCTGGACGAAGGCCTGATCGACTACGACGCGCTGCTGCTGGGCCGCGAACAAGGCTACACAGGCATCGCCTTGAAGGCGTGCAAAGGCCAAACCGATTCGCTGTTGCTGGCAGCGGCGGCTCAAAAGTTGGGCCTATTCTTGTGCGTGCAAGACCTCTCCTGCCCCGGCTATTCGTTCTTGCATTCGGCCAGCCTAGCGGCCCGTATCCCAACGGTCGCAGCGATCGAAGGGAACAGCCGCCAATACTGCCCAGCCGGCAACAAGCCTTGGGCCAAACGCTTTCCATCCATGTTCGACATCAAAGATGGCACCGTCGGCACTGCGGCGCTGGATGGCGAGGGCTTGGGATTTTGAAGACGTCGCCACAAGGCGATGACTCGAATGGCCGTCGGCGAATCAGCCCATTTGGACGTTCGAACAACCTCGCTGTAATCGACGGCGATGGTCGGCAGCCGCGACAACTTCGCGCGAATCGCGGTCCGCTGAGCTGCCGACGACAGTTCGGGTCCGCTGTTCAACCGTCAGCGTCGCCCAATTCGTGTCGGCTCGTCGGGCCGAGGTGATGCTCGCGCGCGTTGGTGAAAGACACATCCACCGTAGATCCCTCATCGCTTCAAGAGTTCGTGCAGGGAAAACTTCTCGAATACTAGGTGCGATTGGCTCCCTTCGTAGACGATGCCGACGGACCGTTCGTCCACTCGAGTCAGGCTCGGATAGCCGGCACCGCGGCCTTCGTCGAGCAGCAGGTGATGCGACTTGGGCCAGGTCTGGCCGTCGTCGAAGCTGACTTGGATCGTGTGATGCGTGCGCCCTTTCTGCGTGTGCGGGTTGGCGAACAGCAGGACGTGTTTCTTCTCGCCAGCCGCTTCGTAGTCGACTCGCAGCAGGCTGCCGTTGCAGTTCGGTTCGATCAGCGTGTTGCGGTTGGTTGCGTGCGGCTGCCAGGTTTGGCCGAGGTCCTTCGTGACGAACACGGCGCGGAAACGTTCGTGGTCGTTGCGCATGTTGAGCATGATCGAGCCGTCGCCGAGTTGAGCCGCTTGGCACTCATTGCCGCCGCTGTAGGCCGGTTTTCCGACGGTCCAGGTCATCCCGTGATCGCGACTGATCATGATGGTCGAGAACGTCGCCGTTGCCGCTCGGCCATCGCGGCCTTGGACCGGCATGACCAACATCCCATCCGGCAGGTTGATTCCTTGCTGCGGCGACGGCGCGAGCAGCCACCACGCTTCTTGCTTGAGCTTGCGAGTCAGGTTCTCCGGCTTCGACCACGTGAGGCCGTCGTCCTGCGACCGGACCATCAGGAACTGCGCGCTCTTGCCGATTTCGAAGCCAGGTTCGGAGCCGTCGTCATTCCACTGATGCTTGCCCGGCTTGCCATTCATCCAGACGGCAAAGCAAAAAATCTCGCCCGTCTGCCGATCGACGATGAGCCCCGGATCACTGCAACCATTCAGCTCCTGCGGCAGCCCGCCGTACTCGCCCATGTCCATGATGACCCGCACCGGCTCCCAGCTTTGTCCGCCGTCGGTGCTGCGGCTGAGACCGATGTCGATGTCTTCCTGCAAGTCGCGACCCATCCGCCGCCGCATGTCGTAGACGCACAGCAGCGTCCCCTTCGCCGAAGTGGCCAGCGCCGGGATGCGATAGGTGTGAACGCCGTCGTCCTTGTGCTTTCGCAGCGCGACTCCGATGCGATGCCGCACGCCGGGCGAGTCATCGCGAGGCGTCAACTGACCGGTCGTCGTTTCGATCGAACTACAAGTCGCAGCGACTCGATGCGAGAGATCCGCCGTCGGCTTCAATCGGCACGACAGCCAGAAGACGTTTCTGCCGACGGCGAGGAGACGCTCGCCGCGAAACGTCACTTCTTTGGCCGGCTTGGCTGACTCACCGATGGGCGTGGCCGACGAGAATTCCTCTTTGTCGCCGGTGGAAAACAGCGTGAGCGATTCGAGATCGCCAAGATCATCCGTGCCGTCGAGCTGGAAGACGAACGACTTCGCGCCCGCCTCCGCACCCGTTGCGACCTCAACGACCACGCGCGTCATCGGGCCGTGCTCATTGCGAATCAACACGGGATGCACGGGCTGTGACGAGACGGCACTCGCCTTGGCGTCTTGTCCCCGCGTTGAGATCGCGTCGCCAAGCAGCAACGCGAAACAGCACAAGAATCCGAATCGGTTCATGGTCGTTTCTTTCGTCGTGAATGTGAGTCGTGTGCGCTATCACGCTCGTTGAACAATCGTGGGATCGGCTTCCAGCCTGTCGTTTTCGATGGAGAGTTACAGGTTCACTGGGGAATCACAGGCTGGAAGCTTATGCCACGGAGGGTTTCTACAGGCTGCGATTACTTTCGTCGCGGACCGCCAGAGTTGATCCCTCTGGGTTGAGGCATCTCTTCTGTGATGATCTTCCAAGACTCCCCCATCTCGCGCATCGCTCGAAAGTCGCGAAACTGGTAGGTCACACCGAGGTGCGGTGTCGCGATCAACTTCTGTTGCTCGAAGCGCGAGTCCATCGCAGCGGCCAACATGCCGGTGACCAGCAATGTTCGCTCGACGGGATATGGAGCTTGCTTCTCGCGGATGTGAATCTGAATCGCGTGCGAGAGGGCCTTGAAGAGATTGCGATTCTCCCACGGGCCGACGTAGAAGCTGGTCGCGAGCGGCTCCGGTTTTCCCGCGAGTCGGCAGGCAAAGCACCAGCGTGTGGAAACATTGCCGATGCGCAAGACCGTGGCTCGCAGGCCATCACGGTATTTGATCAGGATCGCGTGGACGGGATGTTGCTTGCCGTCGGCCGGTTCGATGAAGTCCCGAAGCCGACCGACCTCCTTGCCCGTCTGGGCGCGCATCGCAGCTTCGGCCAGTGCATAGCTCCAACGTCCGTCGGCGGCGGCTTGCCAGACTGCGTCCCCTTCGAGCAATTGGACTTCGCTGACTCCCGTCTCGCCGCCGCGTCGTGCTTCGACCATTGATTGCAGCACTTCCAGTCCGTGAAAGTCGTAGACCTCGGGCGGACCGCTGTGGATCGAGACCGCTTCTTCGATCTTCGCATCAACCGGAAATTCGAGCGGCGGGCGTCGCTGAGCCAACGGGACCGAGCTTCCCGCCATGAATGGAATCTTGAGTTCTCGCGCGAAACGTGACATCTCGTCGGCCCAGTCCCAGCGATACGACAAGTGCTTGTCGTTGAACAGCGGAACGACTCGGCCGCTATGGCGGAAGACGGCGATGATCTCGTCGAAGAATCGCTTTCGCGGATACATGATCGCGCCGCGGTCGGTCTTCGGATAATTGCCGTGTTCGCCGATCGACAGCACCCCATCGACCGCCAGTTCTTGGCCGCCAAGCTGCAGCGCCTCGGCAATCGTCGGGTAGATTTGGATGCCGTACTGCTTCGCGACATCGCGTGCCATGTCCCGATCCGCAGGAAACTGATCAACGTAGAGGCTGGCCACTTCGATTCCCGAATCGGTCAACTGGCCGTTGAAATAGTACGGCTCCAGAAAGTTTTCGAGGATCACATGCGCATGGCTGCGATGCGTGAACTCGGTGACGACGGCCGCAACGCGCGGACGTTTCGTTTCCGCTCCGGCGGCCGGAAGTCTCGCCCCACACGCGGCGAGTGACATCGCTCCGGCTGTCGCTCCAAGCCATTCACGGCGATTGAGTCGGTGCGAAGTCATCATCGGTCCTTCGGGTTTGTGTCATCGGCTCCACTCGAACACCAACGCTGCGGGCTGATGCCTGTCGACGGCTGGCTCGACTACGACCGAGCGAACGTCGATTCTCGCGGCGCTTGATAGCGAATGGCGAGGTGCGGTGTTTCGAGTCGCTTCTGGCCGGTGCCGAGCGATCGGACGCCTGCTTCGACCAGACCGGTGGTCAGCAACGTCCGCTCGATCGGATACGGCGACTTGCCGGTCATGAAGGTCTCTTCGGCCTTCGACATCAACGATGCCGAGTACGTCACGTTCGGGTTTGGCGGGAGATAGAAGAGCGTCGAGAGCGGCTCCGCTGCGCCTTTCAGTCGCGCGGCGAAGGTGAAGTCGCCGATCAGGCCGTTCAGCATCAGCATGGTGGCCTTCACGCCGTCGGCATACTCGTAGCGATACGCGATCGGTTCTTTGACCCACTCGCGGATTTGAGCCGGCGTCGGGTAGCGATGACTGAACGTCGCGGGTTGAGCCAACGTCTGGCTGCGCGACAGACACGCCTCGAAGAGTTTTGGATCCCAGCCTCCGCCGGACCAACTCCCCGCGTCCATCGCTTTCCAGACGGCGTCGCCACGGAGGGCCTGCAACGAGACGACTCCGGTCTCGCCGCCGCGTCGCCTTTCGGCCATGCACTGAATG
>JANMIF010000073.1:0-7149 GCA_031375695.1 Planctomyces sp. | reverse complement strand
TCATGTGCTATTTCAATGCCTCTGGAATCTTGCTTGGTGGTACGGTAATCCCAAGGCTGCTCCTTACCACCAAATCTGCGAGCAGAACGACGGTCAACATAAAGCTGAAACCGCTGAATCACCTGGTTGCGGCGAGGTCGGCGATGCACTAGTTCAACTCTTGGAACGATGGCGCAATCAGAAAGAGTCGTTGGAGACAGGTTTTCCTTGGCTCCGTTCGATGAGACCTCCAGCCATCCCGCTCGGTGAGGGAATCATTGCCGCCATCGCAGAGTGCTCGTGGGCAAAATACTCTCTCGATGGCAATTGGATCTTGTGCGGTGATTCGTTTTCTGCGGAGATTCGGAAAGCAGACACAGGAAAACGCTACGCAGTTATGCCACGATGGGATCGCATTGGCTGTTCGATCCGAACGGTTGCCATTTCACCTGACGGAAGTCTGGTTCTCATCGCTTGGGACGAATCAATTCAAGGCCAAAGTGGCGACAGTTTGGATGACGATGAATTGGAACTCAACGAAGGAGGCACCAGGCTCGACAACAGCGAGATCGAGCTAGATGAGTGGGAAGACGAGGAAGGGGAATCGGAGCCCGTTGACGATGAAGAAGACATTGATGACTCAGAATTCGACTTCTTCGGACCTCTCAGGGAGCATCGCGAAAAGGAAACTGTAAGCCAGGTGATCCGGCCGCTACTGTTAGTTTGGGAAGTCGGAAGCGATGATTTGCACGAAGTGCCCCAAGACCACACGCACCATATCACTGATATCGCTTTTACCGATGATGGTTCACGTTTTGCAACTGCGTCATGGGACCACACGATCCGAGTTCACGACAGCAAGACATTCGCACAGTTAGTTCAACTTCCGGGTTGCGAGCGTCGAGTGTTTTCGTTGTGTTTTTCACCAGACGGAACTCGCATTGTTGCCGCATCTGATTTGATTCGCGTTTGGGATTGTCAGACCGGACAAATCCTTCAAGTATTTCAGCGCGATGAATTTCAAAAAAACTTTCTCGAAGAGCAGGAGCTTCTCTACGAATGCGATAACTGGTCCGTCTGCTTTTCGCCGGATGGAAGAAGTATCGCAACAAATCAAGGCGGCTATGCCGTTGAGATCCTCGACGCAGAGAAGGGCCAAATCATTGCGTTCAATCGTGAACATAAAACACGAGTCGAGCACATTTACTTTTCTAAAGATGGGACAGAAGTGCTGAGTGTCTGCGAAGATGGCAAGTTGGTCGTGCTTGCGGCGGACACCGGAAAAGCCAAACGAAGTACCGACGCAAAACCGGGTGATTCAATTGCAATCTGTTTGTCACCGAATCAAGATCGGCTTCTCTTGTCTGTTGGCTCGCAAATTGAGATTTGGGATGCCGTTCAGTTTTGGGACACGAATCCCAACTCAATCGGAGTCTCTCGGATTGCGGACGGCGTTGGTGATGGTAGCGACATCCGATTTTCGGTTGACGGAAACGAAATTTTCGCTGGGGGTGTTTTTAGGGACGCACATACCGGAATGCGGCTGCTGCTTCATCCGTTTGAATTCGGTTCACAATTAGTTCATCGAACATATTCGGCAAGCAATCATTGCTGGATTCAGACGAGTGACCGAGATGGATTGCAATTAAAACTGATCGACATGCGAACCGCTGCGCTCACCTTTCAGTATCAATGGAAGCACGAACGCCTCGCCCAGTTCATCGTCAATAACGAGCACCTCCTCCCGATGTTTATCGACAAAACCGAAGCCTCGCCAGATGGCCGAAGAATTGCGATCGCACTCTCACGCAAGGTCGCAAGTTCAAACTCGATCACGATCATTGACGCCGTAAAGGGAAGCATCCTTGAATTAAGGAATGCTCATGACGGCAAGATCAATCGGATGTCATTCTCAGCAACCGGTGAAAGACTCGCATCGGCCTCTTGGGACAATACGGTGAAAGTCTGGAATGTCGAGACGGGCAATTTGGTCGCGGTGATCAAATTCAAAACAACAATCTTGGAGGTTTGGCTCTCCCCCGACGGAAATCAGATTGTCTGCGAGCACCTTAACAATCGTGTTGGGCTTGGGCTTTTTGATGCGAACACAGGAGGCAAACTCTTCTCGCTACAAAGTCGAAAGCGGCAGATGCGACAGGTGTGCTTCTCCCCCGATGGCACCAGAGTCATCGGGGCCGATGCGAAGGACGTAACAGGCGTGGAGAGGAAAAACGTAATGGTTTTCATTTGGAATGCGAAAACCGGAAAGACACTGAGAGAAATTCAAGGCGACGCTGACATTTCTGCGATTGCCGCTGATGTCTCAGATTCGTCACTTCGTTTGATCTCTCGCGATGGTGAATCCATTGTCGAAACCGCATCCGGTCAAATTGTGGCGTTATATCCGAGCGCACTGGACGATATCGCCACTCACCCCGACGGCCGCACATGGGCTGGAGCCATTTCCAACTATCTTGCGTTGATCCACCTCGAAGGCGGGAACAACTCGTAACGCGGCAATGCCGCAGTGTCGTCGGCTCTCGCCGATCTGCCCGTCAACGGACAGGAAAAGCGAGATGCTTGGCCCGGCAACTTCACGGAATACATTCTCAAGATCGGAGGCAAACCCGAAATTCCCCGATACCCCGGCAATGCATTCTTAACTCGGTCATGAAGGCGAGGAAAAAGAACCGCGGCCCGTCGTGGCTCGGCCACGAACACACCGGGCCGTGTCCTGAGTGGAACTTTCGAGTCGCCTGCACTGGCACTCGTGATCGCCGATCGTCTCGTCGGCGAGTCGATGACGCTCGGCGTCGCTCACGCCGTCGGGCGTGAGTCGTGCGGGCACCACGTCGCATGCCGCGTAGGCGGCCGCGACAGGACGGAATGCAGCCGCGTCGGTCACGAAGGTGCCAGCGTGTCGAAAGTCCGTCCTGTCGCGGCCGCTGCCTGCGACGTGGTGCTCCTCTGCGTGTGGCACGTTCTCGGCCTTCTCACGCCGAATCGTCGGTCGAACTCCGTTCGCGGGAATTCCGCCGGAGCCAGCGACATTCTGGCGGCGAATTGGCGATCTCGCGGCGGCGTATGAGCGGCTCCTGTCGCTCCTCGGTTTCTCCTGAGTTGCCTGTCTTCCGGACCGCTCCGCCGGGCCGGCCTGTTGTCGTTCAAAGTTTCTCAAAAGCAGTTCGTCCGCTTTGCTTCACAGAGAGGCTTTGTAGAAAGCTTTGTCGGCCGAGTCGCGAGTGCTGAATCTTGGCTTGGGAAAGCCGAGACGTGACTCGACTCAAGAGGAAAACATCCGGCGAATGCCGAGTGACTCACGCGGCCTGATCGGCGTTGATCCTTGGCCGGTTGGCGGTCCACACGGAGAACTCCGGGAACACGAAGTTCATTCGCTCCATACGGGACAACGTCGCCTGCCGAGCGGCCTCAGCGTAACCGTGCGGATCAGTGACTTTGTGGAAGGCCAACAAGATCGGAAATGTCTGGTCGTAGATTTTCATGCCTTCAGCAGAACGACGGAACTCCTCGAACGCCTTTGCTCGCTCTTGATCGTACTCGTCTCGTCGTGCCGGCTCGGTGAGAGAGAACGCGGCCTTGTCGCGTTCCCATTGCTCTCGTGTCTGCTGCTTCTCGTGCGCGTACATCCAATCGGGCGGCATCCGATTGTTCTGAATGCCGTCGATCAGGAACGCGGCCGGCGACATTCTTGAAAGTCGTTTGAACAACTGGTGAGGAAGTCGCAGCATTCAAGCACGACCTTCGATCAACACCACTACTAACGATCTCGCTTCTAAACCGAAATCCGCTCGACGATGTTGCGAGTGACTCGTCTTTTGCGACGGTCGTAAAGACGCGTTGTGCGAGGGTCGGCGTGGCCCGCGAGGTATTGGACGTCTTCCAGGGGGACGCCTTGGTCCAAGAGGTCGGTGATCGTTGTCACTCGGAATGAATGAGGTGACAGACGCGGTGACAGTCCTGCGTCACGCAACCGGCGTTTGACCATGCGAGTCATGTCGTCTGCCGACATGGGGTTGTTCGTCAACCGTTTGGTCCGACGAATCGCCGTGTGGAACAACGGTGATGATGGTTCGGCAGATCGCAGGCCGCTGTGGTCAAGGTAGTCGTTCAATGTTCTTTGGAGGTCGTGACGGACGGGAATCTCGCGGACCTTGCCACCTTTCTCGTGGAATCGCAGACAGAATTGATCGCCGACTTCGTAGAAGTCTCGTCGTCGTAGTTTGGCGACCGCTCCGACGCGAGCGGCCGTGTAGATCAGAATGCCGATCACCGCGAAGTCTCGTCGACCAACAGCGTGGGACACATCGATGCTCTTCAGCAGTCGTCGAGCGTGCTCGACGGAAATCTCCGGCGTCTTTCCTTCAACCACTTGGTATCGCTCGCTGCGAACTGACAACGCCGGATTCAGGATGATGACGTGTCGCAGCACGAGTTCGTCGAAGAAACGTCGCAAAGCCGCGAGATGCAATTTGCGGGTTGGAAGCGAGACCGGCAGACCATCCAGATATCGCCCGACCTCTCCGGGTGTGATTTGAGCAAGTTCGCGTTCGTGACGCTGACACCAATCGGAGAACCGCCGCACGGCATGCAAGTAGGCTTTTCTGGTGAACGGATTCCGAATCCTTCCATAAAGGAATTCTTCAAACGCAAATCTCGCCCCATCGCCAGAACGACGAATCAATTCCGGCAACTCGCTCGATTTCGACTTGGTGGCCACATCACTGCGGTTCCTGACCATCACACTTTGTTCGTCCATTGTCCTCCTTGTTTCGTCCAACGCTTGGTTGTCATGCCACAGTCCAGATAGCCAGATCGAGCGATTGCCGACTGGGGCAAAGCTTGTCATGCCCTGACCGACAATCGCTCCCTGCGACTGACGCTCGATTGGCACACGCGGCCCCTGACGGAATCCATCGACCTTTGAGTTTTTCACCCCCGGTTACTTAACGCCGGATAATGTCCTTTGTCTGGCACAAACTGAGCCATCACGCAAGCAGCAGTGATCGCCAACAAGTTCACCGGAAAAGGTGATTGGTCAGCGAAGATGTCGGAATTACGAGACGGCGTGAAATGCTGCCTGAATCTGATGGAGTTGGCTTTCCGAAAGTGGCTTCTCGGGCATCGACAGACGGATTCGGCCGCCCTGATAGGCAGAGAGTGAAACGTCTTGTTGCTCGAATGCTGTTCGGAGTGTTTTGGCAGGAAGTTCACGGATCGCCGAGTCTGTGGATTCCAGCATCACAACGGCCGATTGAAATTCCGGCGACGGAGAAACCAGACGCCAATTAGATTCTTGGCTTAACTCAATGATGGCTTCAGCGTTGGCACGTCGCTCTTGGAAGACCGACTCGCGTTCCTCGGCGGTATCGAGAGACGCACCGTAGCACGAGAAGAGCGAGCCAAGATTGACGGTCTCGGTGGTACCATCCAGCGAGTCGGTTTCCAACTGGCTTGAGTAGCGTAGCAGCGGTTCGTCAAGCTCGCCGTCAGAGAGCATCTGCTGAAGTAAGTTTTCCACCAAATCAGTCGACCGTCTGCGTCCGTAGAAGGCCAATCCCATCGAGTAATATCCACCAAGCCATTTGTGGCATCCGGCGAGATAAAGGTCACAGCACTGGGTGTTGAGCTTTGTCGGTGTGTGGCAAAAGTCCTGGGCACCGTCGACGACAACGGGAATCGGGCCGTGAATTGATTCCAGCGATTTCACGATTCTGGTAATCGGCAGCCGAATTCCGTCGTGTGTGACGGCAGGCAGGAAGAGCCCGTCGCACTTCATTGTCGTGAAGCCGGAATCGATGATCGAGACTACTTCATCGGTGGTTGCCTGCTGGAACAGGATGGCTTCACGAATCGCGACAGTGCTGACTCTGCTGTCCGCTCGCCGACCTTCGCATTCAAGAATGTCTCGATAGGCTGGCCAACTGACATCGACGATCAAGACATTGTCGCATTGGCGAAAGAGCCAGCGTGCGGCGAACTTCATGAGTTGTGCGGAGCGGTTGGCGAGAATCACTGGCAAGCCAGTCGGCGAATGGGCTAATTCACGAAGGCGAGTTTTGAGTCCTGCGATTCCCGGCCATTTGGCGAGTTCCCGAAACTGCTCACGAAAACCATTCGGACACACATCGGCACCGTATGCCAGAAAGTCCTCGAAGTACGGGGGGCAGACTTTGTCGGCAGCGAAGCGAGTGAATTCGACATTCGCTTGCTGAGCACAAGGGGTCATTCGACCCAGACGAGCGGTATCGAGATAGAGCGACCTTTCCATGATTCATGGCTCCTGCCAAGAGGCAGGCCGATCCTACTCATTGGTTTCGAGCTGATCTAGTAGGGTCCAATAGGAAACCGCGTACAACTTCAAGCGATCCCAACGGGCCTTGGCAGCTTGAGTTTCGGCGGCATTGAACGACAACACGAAACGACGCGGTTGACATTGTTCGTCGAGTTCTTGAATCCCAACCGCCCGGTTACCGTAGATTCCAATGTCGGCAAGCAAATCGAATTCGTGAACGAGGGTCGATTCACGAACCAAGCCGAGATTTATTCCTTGTCGATTTTGGTCGTCGATCCATTGAAGAACCGGCTCCTTTGGAAAATGGTCTGACTTCGGCCAAAGTTGGTCAGCGATGATGATCAAACGACGAATCTTCACTCCCCGACGGACGGCAGCGAAGTTGGCTGCAATGCTCTGCCGGCCCGCTTCGTCTTGCCAGTAATCGGTGGACCTCACCCACGCGACTGACCAGTGCTTCGTGATGTCGGGACTTCTCAAGAACTGATCGTAGATGATCTGCCATGCCTGCGTGTCCGAGAAAATGATCGTGCCGTCTGCGAGCACCTGAAGTTGTTCGCCCAATTTGGCCAACTTCAACATGACGAACTGGCGAAGAACTGAATCGGTTTGGTCGGCCATAGCATCCAGGGCTTTGCGGATCGTTTGGTGTTGAGAAAAAAACGCTTTGTCGTTGGCTAGTCCTTCAACCGAAACTGCTCCAGGAGATCCTTGTACGCAATCGAATACACGCCGAGCTTTTCCCAATGACGTTCGGCTTCGCGAACGGCATGCAGGTCGAAGTTCAGTAAGAAACGGTGCGTCCGGAGATTGTCAGCGGCCAGTTCCTGCGTGCCCACGGCAAGCTGCCCGTAAAT
>JANMIF010000583.1:0-13979 GCA_031375695.1 Planctomyces sp. | reverse complement strand
TACCACTCCCTGACGGTCGCGGCTCGGAAAACAGACTGCTCGCTGACGTTCCCGTGCCATGAATAATCACCGTTAAGGAGGCAAGATTGTTCCGTCGCCGCAAGATATTTTCTCCAATTCTTACAAGTTTGTAATGTTTGACGTTGAACTTTACATTTTCTTCAGCAAAATCCATCACAACTTGGGTGCCCGGCCACTAGTTGCCATCAAGGGAGATGAAATTCACCTGTCGAACACGATCAACTCGACCTTGGTTTCAATGTACTGTTTTCTTTGTTCCGTGTTAGACAATTGATTTGTGAACTTCATCTTCGGGCACGTTTTACGACCTAGATTAGCGAGGAGGTTTACGACTGAAGGCAACTGAGCAAATCTGGTTTCTGTGTTCGTTTTTGTTACGTTTCAATTTCGTCTTTCTCACTTAGGAGTCCAAACATGAAGAAGCGTGGTTTTACACTCATCGAGCTGTTGGTCGTGATCGCGATCATCGCGATTTTGATCGCTCTGCTGTTGCCAGCCGTGCAACAAGCCCGCGAAGCGGCTCGCCGCTCGCAATGCAAAAACAATCTCAAGCAGTGGGGCCTAGGGCTCCACAACTATCACGACACCTTCTTGCGGTTCTGCCCCATGAGCGGCGGGACCGGTGGTAGCGGCTCGAACTTGGAACGTCTGTCAGGTCGAGCCATGTTGCTACCATTCCTGGAACTCGATCCTCTCTGGCAACAGATTGCCACGCAAACCGCCACACAAGGTGGCGACCCAACGGCAAACTTGGGACTTACCGGTACCACCACGAACGGCGAAATCGAAGTTTTCATTTGCCCGTCGTCGAGCGTGCCAAACAAACTTAACGAACAGCATCCCCACTGTAGCTATGGCTTAAACGTGGGTGACATGTTGCTCGAACTTCCGCAAAGCTCCATCGTTTTGGACGGAGTCGTTGATGGTAATCCTGGGGCATTGCCAACGATGAGCCAACGCAACCGCGGTGCGTTTTCGTTCCGTTCATGCACAAGAGTCTCTGACTTCCAGGATGGAACGAGCAACACAGCGTTAATGGCCGAGCGTGATTTGGGCAACCCCACGAACGTCAAAGACGTGCTTGGTCGTGTCGCGACCGTCGCAATCACAGCTGCGTATGCACCGTCTGCGTGTAAGTCCAACTGCGTACAAGGATTCTTTAATACGACGGGAACTGCTGCCGTCGTAGCTGGTGCGCTTCCCGGTGAAAGATTTTTCTCCGGGTGGTCGTACTTCACGAGCGTTACGTTCATTGTTCCGCCAAATGGTTGCTCGTGCGGTGCCGATCCAGGGGCTACTCCGGCTGGCGCAACCGGTGTCCAGGCGATCATTACTCCGAGCAGCCGTCACACCGGCGGATGCCATGTGCTCATGGGTGACGGAACCGTGAGGTTTGTCAATGAGAATATCAACAGTGGTACCGACACCGTTGGGGTTGGTGTCAGCCAAATTCCAGCTTCTAGCAACGGACAAAGTCCGTACGGTGTCTGGGGTGCAATCGGCACGTTGGGTGCTGGCGAAACCATCAGCGACTTCTAAGCTGATTGTTGCCTTTGTTATCTCGTGAGTTTTCAACGAAGACATCTCGTCCTTTGGGCGGGATGTCTTTTTTTTGTTCAGAGTGGTTTATGAAGAAGCCAGCAGCCTGGGCTTGTGGATTGTTTCTGATCACGTTGGTGCTCTATTGGCCAGGAAGAGACTTTGCGTATATCTGGGATGACCAAGCGTATGTCGAACATAACGAGCATGTTCAGAATGGATTGAACTGGGATAGCTTCCGTTATGCGTTCCAGGTTTCGGTTTCCAACTGGCATCCGTTGGTGTGGCTTTCCTGGATGTTGGACGTGGAATTGCAGGGCTTTAGTCCGCGTGCCTTTCGGACCACGAATTACTTATTGCACTCCGCAAATGCCGTTTTGTTATTTCTGTGGCTTCGCAAACTAACAGGACGGGACAGCGCAAGTTTATTTGTCGCAGCAGTTTTTGCTTTTCATCCACTGCATGTGGAGTCAGTGCAATGGATCTCGGAGCGCAAGGACGTGCTGAGCATGTTTTTTGGCTTGTTGACGCTGCTGGCCTGGCAACGGTATCTGCAAGTTCGTCGATATCGGCAACTCGCCTGGGTCTGTTTGGCATACCTGGCCAGTTTGATGTCCAAGCAGATGTTCGTGACGCTTCCTGTTTTGTTATTGCTCTTGGACTATTGGCCGCTGCAACGCCTGAGTGGTGGCAGTTTCAAATCGCAAATCGGCCGTCGCGGCGTTCACCACAACCACAACGAGAATATTGACGGCGTTCGCCCGCACTCTGGCCAGACTGTCGGATTTCTCCGTTTCAAAGGTTACTCGCGACGAGTAATAAGGAGTTATGTCGAATGGTTTCGCCATAAGTCCTTAAGTCTCGTTGAGAGTCAGAGAAATTCAACAGGCTGTGGCGAATGCGGCTTTGGCGAATCTTTGAGCTGGCGTCGTCTCCTGTCGGAAAAATTTCTGTTGTTTGGAATCGCGGCAATCCTCTGTGTTGTCGCATTAGTCGCACAACGAATTGGCGGGTCCGTTAAATCCATAGAGGCATTTTCACTGCCCGTTCGGATTGCGAATGCGGTTCACACCCTTTGGTTGTATTTGGGAAAGGCCCTGTGTCCCAAGAATCTGATCATTTTTTATCCTCATCCCGGCAACGCAATTTTGACCAAACGCATCCTGCTGGAGTTCATCGGGTTGATGGTTTTGACGGTCATTTTGATCTGTCAAACGCAACGCCGATATTTGATTGTCGGCTGGTTGTGGTATCTGGTGTCCTTATTGCCCGTGATTGGGCTGGTGCAAATTGGTGACCAGCAAATGGCGGATCGTTACGCCTATTTGCCAATGCTGGGCATTTATTGGGCCTGCACTTGGTGGCTGATCGATGTGACACCAGCTCGATGGGAACGAGTCTTTCGGATCGCGGTTGCGACCTCGGCGCTGACCTATTTCGCTTGGATGACTCATGAACAAATCGGGAACTGGAGAAACAACTCGGTTTTGAACGGGCACATGAAAACAGTGAACCGTGATCGCGAATAGACATGCTTGCTCCAGGGACCGTCAATTTGATTCCAAGTAACCACCCATCGAAGCCTCGTCACGGCGAGCGCATCGTGATTCTTCAGTGGGCGGTTTTTGTTGGGGCTGGCGTCGTCGCGGGGGTTGTCTACCGGTTTGTGCCTTGGCGCGACCCCGTGGAGGTTGTCGGACTGCCGCTGGTCACGGGCTATACCGAGCGGGCCGAGCAAATGGGGTTTTACGCGTTCTTGGTCGCGGTGGTTGTGATCTCTCATTTGCTGCGTCCGTTGACGACACGAATGACGCATTCGGTCTGGAGCGTCTTGGGGGCATTCAGCTCGCTGTTGCTGTTGTCCTTGGTCGCTTGGTGTCGTGACAACAATTTGCTGCCACTTCTACTGCTCGGAGGCGGCGGATCATATTTTGGTGGCACGGTCGGAGCGCTAATGATCCGCCAGCTAAGAACCGGCACAGAAACAACTGTTGAAGGTAGCTGTACCCGTGAGAGTTCGGACCGAAGTTTCACGATTTCGGTTACGACACTTATTCGTGCGCCCGTCCCAACTGGCTCGTGGCTGCTGTGGTGCGGTGGATTGACCGTGTGGCTTTGGGGCAGTTCCGAAGTCCGAAACCTGATCGGCTCCGACCCACGTTTGCTTGTCGCGAGCGCGGGATTGTTTGCGGGGGTCTTGTCGCTGGCGTTTTCGCGGCGTGGCGAATGGCCGCGAAGATTGAGCTTGGCGGTCACGATGCTGGTGATCGCCGGAGGAATGTGGCTGTCACCGCTTGACGGGTTTCGGTTGGGACTGTGCGGAGCAGTTTGTTGGACGTTGGGCACAGCGGCTTGCAAGAAAGGCCGCCCTCCGTTTCTCGCGGCGACACAGTCCCCCCAATGGCTGGAGTTCTTGGGGTTGATGACTCTTTCGGCAACGATGCTCTTTTGGCTACCTGGCCGCTGGCAAGAGGCCGTTCCACGGATGCTGGCGGGAGCCGGAGCGGCGATGTCGTGTGTCGTGTTGCTGAAGGAATTTCGCTTCGATGTATTTCGAGAGGTCATCGTTTCCCGCGCGACTCGCTTTCGAGTTGATCTGTCGCAACTGGCGTTGATGGCGGGAACTGTACCTCTCGTGTTGGTTCGCCCGTGGCTCGGAACACTTTTGGCCGGGACGGTCGCTTGGTTGTGGAATCAGCCGCGAAGTCCACGCCCCCACGCGCGATCTCCGTGGTTGGTGTTGTTGATGTCTCTCGCATTCATGGCGACAAGCCTGCGAGCGGGGATGGTGCTGGACGAATATCACGACGGCTATGCGCTGGCGTGCTTGTGGGAGTTTGAGAACGGCCGCGAGTTGTACTCCGAAGTCTTTCCGTTGCGGTCGTTCGAGTTCTACGTGGGCCTGTTGGGGCAAACCATTTTGCCGGCCACGGTCGAGGGATACCTGTTCAGTTTGGCCTTGTTGAAGTTTCTTCCGGTTGCCGGAGTGTCGTTACTAATTCTGGTTTGGACCCGCTCACCCCCTTGGAGCTTTGCTGCCGGAATGTTGTGTGCGACGCTCAGCCGACTGGACCCTCGGCAAGGAATGCAAGTGGTGTTGGTGGCCGCACAATTGGGCCTGCTTATGTCCCCAAGAGAGAGTTGGGTGTGGGCTGCTGTTCCCTGTGGAGTTGCGGCATGTGTCGGATTCGATGCCTTCGTGACTCTTACCGCAGCCACGTGTATCACGACGTTTCTGGTTCCAAGTCTTCGCAAACGATGTGGTGATGTCTTTTCCCAATGGCCGTTCCGCATGCGAGCGACTGCGACATATCTGGCGGCCGCGATTTTGCCATTTACGTTGGCGATCGGACTGTGGCAGGGAACAGAATCGGCATTGTCGTACTGGCAAGTGCTGTTCGATTACTCCCAGCACTTCAATGCGGCGTATGGCATTCCGTTTTCGTGGTCAGCACCCGAACAACGCTTTTTCATTGTGAGTAACTTGCTTCTGTTGAGCCTGTTCACGGCGACAACGGTGTTCCGGTGGAAATCCCTCAGCCCGCGCCGCCAGCGCGCTTGGTGCTTTCTGACGATGACCTACTTCCTGACGCTGCATCGAGGCTTGGGCCGATCGGATGAGCTTCATCTCCGCGATTCGATTTACTTGACCTTCGCACTGGCTGCGGTCGGCATTGTCGAAGTTGTTCGATCGGCGGGACGTCAGGGATTGGCATCGTCGTGGTGGACGTCTCGCAATGTGGCGCTGCTGTTGGGTGTGCTGGCCGCTTGGTCAACGAAACATGCCTCGCGAGGGCCGTTTGAATTGGTGAAATATGGCTCGTCACTTTCGTCTGTAGAACATTTTCCTTTGCCGCGAGATGAATTCCTCGCTCAAACCCTGCGACCAAACGAGACGTTCTGGGCGATTGAACAGCCATTGGCTCATGTGGCCAATCAACGTCACGGCCCGACGCGACATCCGCTGGCTCATTGCATTGGTTCACCGTCAGAGCAGCGCCGCGCCGTACACGGCATGCGCCAGAATCCGCCGCGGCTGATTCTTTGGCCGGCGTCCGTGAAGGCTCGTGATCAGTGGAGCCTGCAAGTTCCCATCGGCTGGGAACGGCAGCAGCGGTTCGCACCGGGACTGCCGACGGCGGACATCATGATCGGTGTCGACAGCGTGCCGTCGCCACTGAGATATTTCATCATCAGTCAATATGTACTGCATCATTACCGCCCAGCCGAGCAACCAGGTTATCTCGTGCCGGCCGAGTCCGACTTCCTTGGCTTCCCCGTAATTTCCGCAGACCTCAACGGTCCGCTTCGCTGCGGTCGGCTGCCACTCAGTTGGGGGGAATCGCGCCTGCCGAATCTCGGCCATCGCATCGAGTCTTACGCCTCACTGCCGACATGGATATCAACGATCTCGCCAGAATCCGACACAATGCTCCCGGACAAATCGCCCGGTTGGCGGCTCCGTGGTTCGGTTGATCCGCGAGAAATCAACTATCTCGCGATCGAGGTCACCGCCAGTCGCACAGATTCCCGCGATTCCTCGGCCGCAGCCCTCACGATCCGCTTTGCCACGGCAGATGTTCGCGATGTTCCATCGGAGGCGACGTTGGTCTTGGAGGCTGATGCTCACTCTCATTCGTACTTGGTTCCGATCGGATGTTCACCTGCCTGGACTTGGCGTTCCACGATTCAATTTTTGGAATTGACCGCGAGCCGGGGAAACCTCCTGACCTTTCCGCGAGTTACAGCGCTGCGAGTCAATGATGAGGACTGAGTTTGTCTCGTAATCCATTGTTGGGGTTTTCTCTGCCGGATATGCTGCTCCGACAGTTGATTGTCTGTAAAGAAGTCATTTTCGCTGAATCAGCCCATCTTTAACGTGGCTGATGTCTTTCGACTTACTTTTTTCCAAATTTTGAAGGAGAGCTGTCATGTGTCCTGATCAATTCTCGCTGTCTGGCAAGTCGATGGCTTTTGTGTGGATGGTTTTGGTGCTGAGCTGCGGAGCCTGTGAGAAGGTGCCGACGTTTCAAGAACTGACGCAGCAAGGAGGAGCACCTGTTCCGGCGACCACATCGCCGGTTGAATCCGCCAAGGTGGCTCCACCACAGCAACCGGCTGCGGTGGCTGTCGCACCGGCGGTCGAGGATCAGCAAAAAGTCATCGCCGATTTCAAGAACAAACCCTCATTTCAACGAAACGATCAAGACCTGATTCGAATAAGCAACCTGTCCGTCGGGTTGGACGCCTTCTCGGAAATGGACCTCAGCGGCTCAACTGTTACCGATGAAGGGCTGAAACATTTGGCGACGTTGACGAATTTGGAGTCCATTAGTTTGGGAGGCACCAAGGTCACGAACGCTGGGCTGTCGGTCACGCTAAAACTCCCCAAGCTGACCAGTGTGAGCCTCACGACTTGTGCAATAACTTTGCCCATGATGGAAACCCTGTCCAAATTGGAGAAACTCGAAAAGTTATCGCTGGAAAGCGCCAAAGTGGGGGACAACGATTTGCCACCGCTTGCCAACATGCCCAATCTCAAAGAGCTGAATTTGAACTATTGCGGGATCTCGGACGATGGCTTCAAAGTCTTGGGGACACTCAAGAACCTGGAGGTTCTGAGAGTCGCCTACACTTCCATCAATGGCAGTGGCATGCAATTCATGAAACGCAAAAAGACGGAAGTTGGACTGCGAATTCTCGATGCGAAAAAGACTCGCTTCGGTGAGCAGGGACTGCAATATCTCAAGGGAGTCGAGACTCTTGAGGAACTTGATCTCGGGCAGGCAGAAGTCACCGACCGGACGCTCGCTCAGCAACTCAAAGGGGTCACTCACCTGAAGAAATTGAATTTGTCGTACAACATCATCTCCGACAAGGGGACTCAAAGCCTGGGAAGTATTCGGTCGCTGGAAGAGCTTCAACTCGGCAACTGCCAGGGCGTTGGTGATCAGACGCTTTCGTTCCTAAAAGGCAGCAAGGAGTTACGTATCCTCGAAGTCAATGGCTGCGGCAGCGTAACGATCCAGGGGGTTAAGGCCCTGAAGAAATTCCTACCCAATTGCGAGATTCGCTTTGCTGGCGGTAAACAGTGACCTCCGAAAGTTCCTCGTTCTGGAACCACATGGGAATGTTGCAGAACGACTTTGACGTCGTCGTTATCGGTGCTGGGCATGCGGGGTGCGAGGCGGCGTTGGCGGCGGCTCGGCTGGGCGCGAAGACCGCATTGCTGACGATGAGCTGCGACATGGTGGCGGCGATGAGTTGCAACCCGGCTATCGGCGGTGTGGCCAAAGGGCAGATCGTGCGCGAGATCGACGCGCTCGGTGGCGAGATGGGGCGAGTCATCGACGAGACAGGCATTCAATTTCGGATGCTGAATCAGACCAAAGGCCCAGCCATGCACAGTCCGCGAGCTCAAGCGGACAAGAAGGCGTATCAGTTCGCCATGAAGTGGCGGGTCGAGCAGCAAGAGAATCTGACGCTGCGGCAAGAAGTCGTCGAGGGACTGTTGTGGGAAACCCGAAATCCGAAATCAGAAAACTGCGGGGAAGATGATACGGATCCCGAATCGCCATTGAAGATCACGGGCGTTCGGGTTCGTGGTGAGGCTGTGTATCGGGCCAAGACGGTTGTGATCACGACGGGGACGTTTCTACAAGCGATCATGCACACCGGCGAAGCGAAGGCAGCAGGCGGTCGGGCGGGCGAAGGAACGACGTCGGGGTTGTCGCAGACGCTGGCGGAACTGGGTTTTGAACTCTTGCGATTCAAGACTGGAACACCGTGCCGACTGAATGGTCGCACGATTGATTTTTCCGTGATCACCGAGCAGGCGGGAGACGACGAACCGCAGCCGTTTTCGTTCTTGACGGAAGCGATCACACAGCCGCAGATGTGCTGTCATCTGACTGAAACGAACGAACGAGTGCATGAATTGATCCGGGCCAACCTGCATCGCGCACCGATGTATTCCGGGCAGATTCAATCGACCGGTCCGCGGTATTGCCCGAGTATCGAAGACAAAGTTGTGCGGTTTGCGGAGAAGTCGGCGCATCACATTTTTTTGGAGCCGGAAGGCCGACAGACTTGTGAGTATTACTGCAACGGGATTTCGACCAGTCTGCCGCGCGACGTGCAAGAGGAAATGATTCATTCGATTCGCGGCCTCGAACGGGCCGAGATCATGCGGTATGGGTACGCGGTCGAATACGACTTTTCGCTCCCGACACAATTGCACGCGACGCTTGAAACGAAACGAGTTGACGGGCTGTATTTCGCCGGTCAGATCAATGGCACAACGGGCTACGAAGAGGCGGCCGGGCAAGGCCTAATGGCCGGAATCAACGCGGCCTTGAAAGTCGCGAACCAGCCGCCATTGATACTTGATCGCAGCCAAGGTTATCTCGGCGTCATGATCGATGATCTCGTGACGAAAGGTGTGGACGAACCGTACCGCATGTTTACTTCGCGAGCCGAATATCGTTTGTTGCTGCGACACGACAATGCCGATCGTCGATTGACTCCGATTGGCGCACGAATCGGACTGGCGTCGGCCGAGCGAGTTAGTCGCTGGCAGGCTCACGAAGCGGCGATCGCGGCGGCGACGGAGTTGATCGGCAAGAAGTTTCATCAGGGGCACAGCTTGGAAGAATTGTTGCGTCGCCCAGAAGTCGAATGGCCCGACGTCTGTCGTTTCAGCGAGGAAGCGGCGTCCCTCAACCTGCCGACTTTGGCCGCGAAACAGATTTCGATCGAAGCCAAGTATGCCGGTTACATTCGCCGCCAAACGACGACGATCGAGCGGCAAGAGCAGATCGACACGGTTCGGATTCCGGAATCGTTCGACTTCTTTGCCTGCCCGCAGCTTCGGCACGAGGCCAAAGAAAAGTTAACCCGCGTCCGCCCGCGTCACGTCGGACAGGCCAGCCGAGTCAGCGGCATCACACCGGCGGACCTTGCCGTGCTCATGTTGTATTTGACCGAACCAGCCCGAATGGCAACGTGAGCTGCGGTGTCTGTCGTTGTCCCGCAACAAGATTCGCGAGACATTCGTCGTCGCCACGGCCCCCAGCTTCGACAACCACGAGGACCACCGCATCGACAGTGTGAATTCACGCGGCGTTGCTGGACGGGCTGACTCGGAAGTGACCGTCTTCGCCGACGTCCTCGAAGCGGACGGACATCCGTTTGCTCACGCCGCTTTGTTCCATGGTCACACCGTAGATGATATCGCCGACCTGCATCGAGCGTTTGTTGTGCGTGATCATGATGAACTGTGTCGCCTCGCGGAATTCTTTCACGACGCCGCTGTAGCGCTCGACGTTCGCTTCATCGAGTGCTGCATCGACTTCGTCTAGGATGCAGAACGGACTGGGCTTGCTGCGGAAGATCGCCATCAGCAGGGCGACAGCGGTCATCGTTTTTTCGCCGCCGCTTAGCAGCGTGATGCTCCGCAGTTCCTTACCAGGCGGCCGAGCCACGATGTCGATGCCGCAGTCCAGCACTTCGTTGTGATCTTCAAGGATCACGTCTCCCTCGCCGCCGCCGAACAGCTTGCGGAACAGTACTTGGAATTGCAGCCGGATCGCCTCAAACGTTTCCAGAAACATGCGGCGGCTCTCAAGATTGATCTGCCGAATAATTTCTTCCAGCGTTCCTTTCGCCTCGTCGAGGTCTTGCAACTGCGAGCTGAGATGTTGAAACCGCCCGTCAAGTTCATCCAGGTCTTTCAGGCTGTCGGTGTTGACCGATCCCATCATCTTCAGCTTGCGACGCAACCGGTTGACTCGCTGTTCGAGTTCCGGGCGGATGTCGTTGAAGGAAGCAGAAGGAGAGAAGGGAAGAATGGGAGACGGTGAAAGTGGATCGTCGGCAGGAGTTGGTTCAGTATCGGTTGGTTTAAGGGCAGTCGAGTTATCTGAAGACGGGATTTCATCCGACACAGCTGGCTGCGTGATTGCGGTATCCTCGGCTGATTCGTCTGTGTTCGTCTCCCCTTCCCCCTTGCTGCCGTGCCCTTCTGCGACCCACTTCGCGAACGCCGACGCTCCCGACGCCACGACTTCGTCGAGCGTCATCTGATATTCCTCTTCGATCCGTTCCGAGTTCCCTTGCAGTTGATGCCGGGCGTCGCGCGCGGCGATTTCGTTGGCATGCAGTCGGTCGCTCAGTTCGCGGCGAGCGGCTCGCAGTTTCACCTCTTCGTCGCTGAAGCTGGACTTGCGGGATCGCAGTGAGTCCTTGTCGGCCAGCACGGAGGTGACTTCCGCCAAAAACTGTTCGTCGAGCAGTTGCAGTTCCCACAACTCGGCGTTCGTGTTGAGCACCAACAGATTCAGTTGCCGCAGTTGTGAAGCGGCGTCAGCAAGACGGCGCTCCGCTTCGGCGAGTTGTTCGTCGCGCTGAGCCTGTTCGTCGAGCGAGCGTGTGACGGCGGCTTGCAGTGCCTGCACACGCTCTTCGTGAGTCGCCAGTTGCAGGCGTTGATCGACTTGCTGCTGTGCGAGTTCTTGTCGCTTTTGATCGCGCTGGGCGACATCGGCTTCTAACGACGTGATCGAATCGCGGAGGCTCGATAGGTTGTCGTCGAACCACGCTTGCTCGCGAGTTGCTTGATCGATTTGCAGGACCAGTTCGGACGCGAGCGATTCAAACCGAGCTGCCTCGGCCACGATATTGTCTCGTTCCTTACTGAGCCGTTCGACCGTTTGCCGCTGTGCCGCAACATCGGATCGGGCGTGAGCCAGCCGGTCGGCGAGTTCTTGTTTTTCTGACGTGGCCGATTCAATTTGCCGTTCGTTCGCCTTGAGCGATTGAGTAACGTCGGTCAATTCCCGCTCGCCGTCCGAAATCGTTCGATCGAGTCGCAGCAGATCGTTCTTCAGCCGCCGCAGTTCGCTGCGTCTCGTGAGCAATGCGGTCTCACTTCGCACCGCGCCAGCGAACAACGTTCCGTCGTCTTCGAGTAGTTCGCCCTGCAACGTAACGAAGCGACACCCTCGGCCGTCGCCGGTTGACAGTCGAAACGCTGTGCCGAGAGTGTCCACAACCCACGTCTTGCCGAGCAATCCTTCGGCCAATCCAGGGACCGCAGACTTTAGGCTGACGAGTTGATCGGCACGACGCAGAACGCCAGGGAGAGTAGCGAGCGGTTCACTAACCCGAAGCGTGAGCGAGGTCGAATGCTCCACTTGCGCGGAAGCTGAAGGCGAAGAATCGGAATGCGAAAGATCTTGTTGGCGTTCATTTTCGTGTCCCGTGGAACGTTCGCCCTCGCATACGCTTCGGGTTAACGTGCTCGCCATTCGAAACTCGCCACTCGACACCTCCACAAACCCTACCCGCCCCGATAGCCGGCTGACACCGCTGTTCAAGTACTCGACGATCGGCGCGAGTTGTTTCACGACGATCAGTTGTGCTCGCGAGCCGAGGGCGACTTCGAGGATCGCCGCTTCGTCGAGGTCCGCTTCGATCAAGTCTGCCACGCTCCCCAGAATGCTGTTCCACGGCGCGTAATGCGATGTTTGAGCGCGGCTCAAAATTTCCTTGACGCCGATCCCCAAGCCCTCTTGGCGACGTTCGAGATCATCGAGCACGGCTTGTTGCGACTGCTTCGCGCTGCGATCCTCGCGTTGTTCACGGAGTTGTTGTTGCAAGCGTTCCTGTTCGGCGAGGAGATGATGTTGGCGATCACGAATTTCGCGGACTCTTTCGTCGATCTGGCCGACTTCCGACAACACCGCATCGACCGCCGCTTGACGGCGCAGCGTTTCGGCCTGCGAGGCAGTGATCTCGGAATCGCAACTGGCCAGCCGAGTTCCGGTTGTCAGCGCGGCCGATTGCGCCGCTTCACGCTGCGACGACAAACCGCTGGCTCGTTGCTGAGCCTGATTCCGCTGTTGAGACAATTCTTGCTGCTTGCTCCGTTCGCGATCGAGTGTCGCTTGATCGGCCTTGAGCTGCGCGGCCAGTTCGGCGAGCGATGCCTCGGCGGCATCGAGTTCCGTTCGCAGTCGCTGCCGTTCGGCATCGCTGCGAGCCAGTTCGTCTTCGTTCCCGCGTCGCTCGGCGTCCATTTCGCGAACACGGCTGAGCATCACGGACCGCTGCCGACGCAAGCGGCCAAGTTCCGTCTCCAGTTCCTTTTGGCGAGACGTCGCGTGCCGCGAGTTGGCTTCTTTCGAGACCACCGTTTCGCGATTCGCCGCCGCTCCCTTTTCGGCCTGTCGCAATCGCTGATCGACTTCGGCGATCTCGGCATCGAACACCGACAGCTTTTGTTCAAGCTCTGTTTGCCGAACGGTCAGGTCAGCCAGTTCCGTTTCGCCCGCGAGCAGTTCCTTTTCGACAACCTGCAATTGCACTGACAGATGCCGATGATCGTCCGCAGCCAAGCCAAACCACCACTCACGCAGTTCGGACGAGACCTCGCGATACTTCGCCGCTTTCGATGCCTGCGACCGCGTCGTGTTGAGCTGTGATTCCACTTCATCCACGATGTCCCGCAGTCGCACCAGATTTTGTTCGACTCGTTCCAGCTTGCGCGTCGCTTCTTCTTTACGCAGCTTGTACCGCGACACGCCCGCCGCTTCCTCGAACACTTGACGCCGAGCCGATGCATTTGATTGCAGAATCTGATCGACGCGGCCTTGCTCGATAATGCTGTACGCCGACGAACCGGCTCCGGTGCCAAGGAACAAGTCCTTGATGTCTTTGAGCCGCGCGGGCTGTCCATTGATGAGATATTCCGAATCGCCGCTGCGCCACAATCGCCGCCCGATTTGCACTTCGGCCGCATCAAGCGTCAGGTATTTCGCGGTGTTGTCGAACATCAACAACACCTCGGCAAACGCCGCTGGCTTGCGACCGGACGCGCCGTTGAAAATGACGTCCGTCATATCCTTGCCGCGCAAACTCTTCGGGCTCTGATCGCCGAGCACCCACTTGATCGAATCGACCACGTTGCTTTTGCCCGATCCGTTTGGCCCGACAACGCAAGTGATCCCGCGCGAAAAATCAATGCGCGTCCGATCCGCGAAGCTCTTAAAGCCGAACATTTCGAGCGACTTGAGCATGGCGGCTGCAGAGGGGTTAGGGGACAGAGGTCAGAGATCAGAAGTCAGAGATCAGCAAAACCGGCTGAACCTGCTTCTTAAACACTGGCCCACTCTTTCTGATCACTGACCTCTGAACTCTGAACTCTGACCTCTGATCCCCGAGTATTCCCATGAGCAAGCCGATCAAAAACCTGATCGTTGACACCTACAAAGACAAGTTCGATGGACTCACCGGCGCTGTCGTCATCGACGTGCGCGGCATCAAGTCGAACCAGAACAACAACCTCCGTGCCGACCTCGCAAAGGACGGCATCAAGGTCACTGTTGTCAAAAACAGCCTCGCCCGAAACGCGTTCAACA
>JANMIF010000568.1:0-11668 GCA_031375695.1 Planctomyces sp. | reverse complement strand
CAGGCGGTGTCTTCAACTCCAACCGCCTGAAGGCGGAACGACGAACTCGATGAGCCACCACGGTGCCCGAACTCGGTGACCAAAGCAAGCGTGATGTCTTGAACGCGGCTCAAGCTTTCAAGAAGTCGGTCACGAACACGTCTCGCGCAGGATCAGCGACTTTGTTGGCAAACTTCTGGTCGGCAGTCATGACAGCCGTTTCCATCGAGTCGGCCAAAGCGAGGTACATGCAATCGTAAACCGGATGCTTGAGTTCGCACGCCAACGCGATCGCTGCATCCAACAGTCAGTCGTCGGGAACGGGGGTCAGCATCGCCGATCGTAAGCCGCGTGCGGCATCACCGAAGCCGCACACAGACAGCTCGTGGCCTGACACCAAACCCCTAACTTCCCGCACGCCCTCTAACGACTACAACGACCAACAGATCAATGCTGGCTCACCGAATCCTCGTCGTACTTTGAGAGTGTCCGTGCCGAGTATTTAGCGCAGCTTGCGGCCTTCTCCGGTGAGCGGCACAAGCGTCACGCGTGAGAAGCGATAGCGGCAGTCATAGGCTCCCAGAAACAACGCCGAGTCCGTGGGGGTCTTCCAATAATCCGAGAGGCTGAGCCGCTTTGAGTCTCCCTGCCAGCGGATCAACTCGTGGCCGTCGCACTTCACGGTGACGGAGTCTTTTCGCACCGTGCAAACGATCTGCGACGGGCGACCTTTCACCAACACGTCGCGTCGCACAGTGGTCCCGTTACCGACGTTCTTGCCGTCGATATTTTCCAATGCACTGGCAGGCGGTCCGCCTCCGGTGGGGTAGCTCACCAGGACGACGAATCGCCGGCCGCTCGAGCGTTGACAAAGGAGCAAACCATTCGGCTCATCCAACGGCTCGACGACCACGGTCAGTTCGTATTCGTCGGGTGGCTGATACGGTAATTCGAGACGTGCTCCGAATTGCTTGGGCGCGAGCAGGTGCTTGCCATCCTTTTGCCATTCGCCGGAGACTTGGTCTTTCGAGACATCGACCAACGCCAGCAAGTCGATCGCATCTTGTGGCCGAGCCGGTTTTTCGGCGGGTCGGTAGGTGATTCGCTTCGCATCGGACAAGGTGGCACCGGCGGGCGGAGTTGGTCCGACATCGGACTTCTCTCGCACTTGGAAGTAGCCCCACAGTTCTGCATCGCGGCCGTCGTCGAGCGTCACGTCCAACCGATAGCTCACCGGAGTCGCGCGATCGAAGCGACCGATGTCGATTTTTTCGGGACGTGAGTCACCAGACTTCGTGGACGCTGTGACCTCCCACCACGGGCCCAACAAATCCGTCTGCACGCGAACTCGGCACGACTTCACTCGCGACTGTTCCGGCCACGTCAACTTGAGCGACACCGGCTCGTTCGGCTTCGGCACCGTCGGCTCCGGCAACGCGGTGAGGGCTGAAAACAAATCCGACTTCCGGTCGATCGGCTGCTCCGCCGGCGGCTTCCAACCGAGTCGCTTCTTTTGAGCCTCATCCAACCACGATTCACTGATCCAACCGTGATATTGACCGAGGCTCATCACTGAGTTGTTCCCCGGTTCGGGATGCGGCAGGCCGACGGTGTGTCCACAGCCTTCGTGATAAACAACGCAATCCGAGCCGCAGTACGGCACGCGCCAACCATCCGCACTGACCAGTCCCCAGCCGACTCCACGATCCGCCAAGTAGGTGGCCCGTGCCCCACCTGACTCCGCTCCGGGAAAATGCCGCCCGTTGGAGTAGTTACCCTCGAACTTCCAGCCCTCATCGCCGGCCGGCTTCACGCGGAAGAAATCGTCTAAAGGACGCCAATTGATCTCGCTGAGCACCAGTAAAATCGGAAACGCGGTTCGTTCGCCGCGTCCGAATTTCAGCGACTCGTCCACTTCGCCGAGCGTCTGAAAGAAAATGAAGTTCGCATCGCCGCCGCGGAGTTGTTCCGTCGATCGACCCGACCGAAACGGCTCCGGTTGCATCGCTGCTTTCATCACCGATTGACCTTGAAACTCACGCTCGTGAAATCGCTCAATGCGGCGGCAGAAATAGCCGACTCGCTCTTTCCAATCCGGCAAAGGCTCGCGATCACGCGGCACGAAATAAACGACCGTGACGTCGATCTTTTCAATCGAATGCTTCCCGTCCCAAGTCTTCACCTCCGCCAGCAACGGACCACCAGGAACGCCGATGACGGCCAACAGCCAGACCGTGGCAAGTTGCCAATACTTTCGAAGATGTGTGATGTGCATGAATTGTCTTCGTTGGTTTTGTGACCTAGTCGAGATCCTGGGCGAGCAGATGCTTGAATTTGTCCACGCCGTGGTACGCTCGACTATCGGTGAGCCTGCCGCAGGCTCCACCTTGCAAACTCCGTAGCCAAATTCTTTCAGACGACGACGAACATGAGAAGCTCCAAGGTTCACGAACAGCGTGGCATTCTTGGGAATAGCCATGTTGTGTCGCTAGGAACGAGAAGGACTCCCTAACGCTTTTTTCAGCGGACACGCTTCAGTAATCGAATCTCCACGACGATAGCACGACAGCAACTCTTTGGATCGTTGTGCCAGCATTCGTCGAATCTCTCGCCGCTGGCCTTTGATTCGTGCGATTTGCATCGAATCGTAGGCCGTCGTTTGGTGCCGCATCCAGGCAATGACTGCGGCCTCAGCTCGTTGCTCGACGCTAATGCGTTTGGTTCTCGCCACCGTTCCGCTACCGACAGGAGTGGCGTGATCTGAGACCGATCGTGCCAGACGGTTGGCAATCTCGGTGTAGTTTGGATGGAAGGCCAGAAACGCCACCACTGCACCAAAGAAGTCCTCGACATATTCGGCTTGGACTTTTTCACGTCGTTGAGCAGCCGACTCTTTCCGCTTGGCGAACTGTTCTGTGGATCGTTCGGCGTCGAGTTCAAAACGAATTCGATCAACAGTGGCAGCCGATGCCCACACCCCTTTGGAAAAGATCTTGCGGCCTTTCTTTTCCTGCACGACCCAATGATCGCCAGCAGCCTTCACTCGACGAGTAAGGGCGGCGTCTCCGGGCGGGAGCAAAATCCAACCCTTCGGTGCCGTCAGAACTTTGCCGTCGGATGACCGAACGGTGTTGGCCGTGGGGCCGGGGAGGAACGGTTGATTGCCGTTTTCAGGACTCATGCGATTTACGGTTCCTTCTTGATCGCTTTATTTCCCACTCGTCGGTCACTGAATCGTCGGAAGAGAATGAAAGCAACAAATACGACCTGGCTAAACTCGACCCACCGCAAGCAGACCATTTCGAGATTACGGTTGATGGTCCGAATTGACAGCCTTGAGGATCGCTGCTGCCGAGCCCCTCGCAAATCATCTCTGAATGCGACGGACCGAAGGATAGCCGACCTTGGTCACGAAGTAATTCGGTCGTGAGAAGGCCAGGATGTCGTACCACACGCCGTCGGCACTTCGGTCCCACTCAATCAGAAAACGTTCTTCACCGCTTTCGACGTGACCGGGCAACGTGCCGTAGGCGAATCCTGGACTTCCCCCCGTTTTGCGGGCGCATAGACAAGCGCGTAGAGTACAAGACGGGGAACAAGAACAATGCGTCAGCAACGGAAGTTTACCCGAGAGTTCAAGGTGGAAGCCGTTCGGTTGTCGAGGCAACCCGGACGAAGTGTTGGCGAGGTGGCGAAGAGCCTGGACGAAGGCGAAGGTTTGCTGCAGAGTGAAGTGGACCCCAATAGTTGAACCTCAAAAGGAATCAATGTTAAACGGAGAATCTCTAGAACCATGAAGGCAACACGACTTTTTTTGGCCGCAGTTGGGGTCACCTACCTGTATATGGCCGTCTGGTGCTCTTTGAAGCCAGGCGAGACATCCGAATTGGTCGGTTTTGATCTCAAGCCGGGGTCTGGACAGTCAGAATTCCTCGTCGTCTATGGCGGGCTTGAGCTGGGACTGGCCTGCATTCTTCTCTTGCCGCTCATTCGACCGAAGCAAGTTGAATCATCGCTGCTCTTTTGTTTGATCGTTCACACTTGTCTGGTTCTGTGTCGCAGCGTGAGTTTCTTGCTCTACAGCGACATTCAGGCGATGACCTACAAGTTGGCGGTCGGCGAATGGATCATTTTCCTCGGAGCGGCCGGTTTGGTATGCCGTCAAAAGAAACCAACACCATGACCAACAACCAAAGCCTTTGCGAATCTTGCCAACATCTGAGGGAGATCATCTCCGGCAAAGGGTCTCGATTTGTGATGTGTTTGATGGCGACAACGGATTTACACTTCACAAAATACCCGCCTCAACCAGTTCGACAATGCCGTGAGTACGAACGGCGAGATTCTGAAAAGCGAAGTGAGTGAAGCCAAATGGAAACATCGAAATCCACAGTGGAAGAAATCCGTCAGCGTTTCGACGATGACGTGGAACGTTTCTCGAATCTTGAAACCGGTCAATCTGCCACCGTCGATGCGCCGCTGGCTATGAGTCTCGTCACCGAAGCGGCGGCGGCAACCACGCCACATGCTCAAGACCTGCTCGATGTCGGTTGTGGAGCGGGCAACTACACGCTGAAACTCTTGGAAGAGATCCCAAATCTCAACGCCACGTTAGTTGATCTAAGCCAACCGATGCTTGATCGAGCCGTTCAACGAATCCAGCCCAAGACAGCTGGCACAGTGAAATCCATCCAATCCGATATTCGGGAACTTGATCTCGGCCAGAATCAGTTTGACATCATTCTGGCGGCCGCCGTCCTCCATCACTTGCGCACCGATGATGAATGGCGTGCCGTTTTCCAAAAGTTTTACGACGCTTTGAAACCGGGTGGTTCCATTTGGATTTTCGATCTCGTCGAAAGCTCAATACCCGTAGTTCAAGCCCTCATGTGGCGGCGATATGGTGAGTACCTGATAGGTTTCAAAGACGAAGCCTATCGGGATGCGGTGTTCGCCTACATTTCCAAAGAAGACACGCCACGGTCAGTTGTGTTTCAATTGAACATGCTCCGAACAGTCGGTTTCAGTGAGGTCGAGATCCTTCACAAGAATTCCTGCTTCGCGGCGTATGGAGCCGTGAAACAGTAGCGGCAGAAGCCAAGAACGTCTCATACGTCCTCGGAGCATCAACATGGACAACCTTTTCGCCGATATCCCCGCGACGATCCCCGAAGAAATCGCGCAAACGCTTCTGACTGACTCCAACCTGCGCATCGAACGAATCGTGTCGCTGGGCCATTCATCACCAGACGGATTCTGGTTCGACCAAGACAAACACGAGTGGGTCGTTCTCTTGAAGGGGGCGGCACGGCTGCGCTTTGAAGACGCCGACGAGCCGATTGAGATGTTGCCCGGATCATTCGTCAACATTCCCTCACATCAGCGGCATCGTGTGGAGTGGACCGACTCAACTCAGCCAACAGTTTGGTTGGCGATTCATTATGGGGAGTGAAGGAGCTCAACCAGTTTTGGGAGCAGCCACAGACGAGCGTGCTGTTTGAATCAGTAACTCCTTTTGCTGACGAGACAGTGCTTTGATCGCCACTTCACGTTTAAGAGCCAAGCTTCGACTGGCCTGTGATTCCTGGTAAACAAAAACGACGGGAAGACGGCTGCGTGTGTAACGAGATGCAGTCCCGGCGTTGTGCTGCTGGCATCGTCGGATCAAGTCGTTAGTGATCCCGGTGTAGAGCGTGTCGTCAGCGCACCGCAGAATGTAAACGAACCATTCAGCCATTTATTCCAACGATCATCCGCTGAGGCTCTCGGAATCCGGTCGCCGATCTCATTCTTAGCGCACCGCTGCGCCTGGCACGTCGAGCACGAAGATTTGGTTGATGGTCTTGAAGTGAGCGTGGTCATCGAATTGCCAGACGACTTTCTTGTCGCGAGTCACCTCGAAGAACTGCGGCTGTTTGCCGATGTGGCCGTGTCCCAGGTAATTGCAAAACACGGTGTTGCCGTTCGACAGTCGCTGGCAACCAGCCATCAGTCGCAGCGTGTTACCCGGCAGATCGTTCTCGTTGAGCTCCCACACGATCATTGCGCCAGCATCGAGTTCGATGACCTTGTGTCCGTCGCCGCAAGTGATGAGTAGATGACCGTCCGGTAGAGGTACGACTTCGTGCGGATCGCCGGGGACTTTAATCGCTCGCAGCACTTTGCCGTCGCCGTCCAGTTCGACGACTTTGCCTTCGCCCTTGAAACAGACGAGATAGCGCCCGTCTTTGGTTTTTCTCGTGCCGCGGTACTGGTTGTGAGCGGTCACCTTCGGATCGGTCGTGAGCTTGATCTCCTTGGCAATCTTCCCCGCGCGGTCCACTTCGATGATTCGGCTGGTTCCACCTTCGACGACGAGCACTCGACCGTCCTCCAGCGGCTGACAGGAATGGACCTCAGTCTTCTCCGGGGCTTTGTATTCCCACACCACTTGCTTGGCCGGAGTCACCTCGACGGCACCGCTGACGAAGCAGAAGAGATAGTTGCCATTCACCAGCCGCCAACAATCTTGCGGAGACTTACAAGCATACTCCCACTCAATCTCGCCCTCGGCGGAGACGACGCAAACTTTACCGCCGTTGTGATCGCAGCAGAGAAATGGATGCGCCGCCTCAGAACGCATCGGCGCGACGAGGACTGCCAGTAGTAAAGCGAAAGCAGAAAGGCGTTTCATCATTCAAAGGCTCCCAGAAAATCATGTTGAGGAAATCCGGTCGTGATTCAGAAATGCGGTCTCACAGCCCTGCTCACGGCAGGTCATATTAAGCGATCAAGGCAGTTTTGGACAAAATCAACAAATTGGCCAATCTGGTATTTTCGGAATCATTACTCGCCCCTCAAAAAATGAGAATGTGCGAAAACAAACACGCCATGCTTCTGGCGAAGCCCCCATGCCCGGCCCCCCCCTGCGGAGAACTTAGCTGGCACGCGAGCCGTGTGTACCACAGCCTCGGCGTTTGCCAATCTCACTGTTCGGCATCACAATCGTTACACCTCTTTTGGGGATTGATTATGAAGCTGGGTCTCGTGACGTACATGTGGGGCGCGGATTGGGATCTGCCGACGCTCATCAAGAATTGCGAAGCCACCGGGTTTGAGGGAGTCGAACTCCGCAGCACTCACAAGCACGGCGTTGAGCCGTCGCTGTCGAAGGAGCAGCGGGCCGAAGTTCGTAAGCGATTCGCCGACTCGAAGGTAGCTTTCGTCGGCCCCGGTTCGGCGTGCGAGTATCACAGCGTCGATCACGGCGTCGTGCAGCGTAATATCGACCTCACGAAAGAATTCGTGTTGCTGTCGGAAGAGATCGGCGGCATTGGCGTGAAGGTCCGGCCGAACGGCTTTAATAAAGGTGAAGAGGAACAGAAGACGATCGAACGCATCGGTCTAGCCATGCGTGAATGCGGCCATTTTGCAGCCGATCATGGTCAGGAGATCCGCGTGGAAGTTCACGGCAACGGAACTCACAAGCCCGCTGTGATACGCGACATTCTCAAAGTCGCCGATCATCCGAAAGTCGTCGCCTGTTGGAACTCAAATCCCGGTGAAACGATCAACGGATCGCTGAAAATCAGTTTCGATCTGCTCAAAGACAAGCTCGGTTCGACGACCCACATTCACGATCTGTACGACCCGGAATACCCATATCGTGAATTGTTCTCGCTGCTCAAGAGCGTCAACTACAAAGGCTGGTGCCTTTCCGAAAGCCCAGCCACTACGGACCCGCTGCGAGTCATGCACTACTACAAATCGCTGTGGGATGAACTCACGAAGAGTTAGCTCGGATTATTTATCAGCCGCGCGGCGCTAGCCCCGGTTGCTGAAAAACCGGACGCTAGTGCGTTCCGGCTGATCAAAACTCGGTTCGATGAATAATCCGGGTAATCGCTGCACGAATATCAACACGAAACGTAACTCATGTCCGATTGGCACAAACTCACGACCGTCATCGACGTACCTTCTGGCACCGGTCGAGAATTCACGGTCGCTGGTCGCATCGTCGCGCTGTTCAATCTCGACGGCCACTTCCACGCTCTCGACGGCCTGTGTGCACATCAAGGCGGCCCGATCGCCAAAGGAGCCATCACCGGCTGTGTCGTCACCTGTCCCTGGCACGGCTGGCAATACGACATCACCACCGGCCAGCACTGCCTCAACCCGCGCATCAGCCAGCCGCAGTTTGAAATCAAAGTCGAAGAGGACGCGGTTTGGGTCCATGTCTGACCAATCCGCTTGGTGAATTGGCTAAGAATCGGCGGAAGAGTCAACTCGTTATTTGCGAATCGATCCGTTCGCGATGTCGCAAGTACTCCTGGCATTCCAGCAGTACCGCGACCATCGCGGGGCGGCCCCGTTTTCTTGTCATTTGGGCCGCTCCCCTACGGTCGCGGTACGGACGACTTCGGACTGGTGTCCACATCCGTCTTTGATTCTTGGAGCACGGGAATTGTGCAGTCGATGGTCAGCCAAATGACTGCACATAAGGCATATGTTATAGCGACCGTGATGAAGACGGCTCGCCAACCATGATGGTCGGCAACGTAGCCAAAGACGATCGGAGCGGTGATCAGGCCGATGCCGGCGATGGAGTTGGACAATGCAAACACAGACGCGGTCGCTCGCCCACCGATGTCCGTGATCACTCCCCATGATGTGGTGAGACTGCAATCACTGAAGAGCTTCACAAAGAATAAACAGACGCAGAATTCATACGGGCGGTCGTAAAACTTCAACGCGAAGAATAACAGAATGGCAGCGACCCCCTTCCCTGCGATGGCCACGCCCACTCGCGACCAACGACGATTGCCGGTGATCGCGATCAGGTAATCGTTGAGTGCTCCACCCAACAGTCCCGCAAGTGCTCCCCCCAGAAGTGGCAGTGCGGCATAGATCCCCATCTGCTTGAACTCCAAGTGATGCACTTGATCCAAGAATTGTGGAATCCAGCTCGCGAAGATGTTGTCGGCAAAAGTACTCAGCATCGATTGCAGTGTGAGGCAGGTCAAATTAACAAGCGATCGCGGTGACATGGATTTCAGCATCTGCCGGACGGTCATTCGCTCGACAGGCTGTGCTCGCAAATCAGCATCTGGCCGCATCGCACCTTCGATCAGTCGGACTTCGGCATCGTTGACTCGCGGATGTTGGCGCGGCAAGTTCCGAAATAAGCTCGCGAACAACAGCATCTGCATCACTCCAACAGACACTAGAATCCAAATCGCCGTTCGCCAATTTAGTCCGCACACACCCAGCAATAGCGACATGAAAACCAGCGATGAACTCAACGCACCCAAGCGACCAGCGGAGATGCCGACCATTCCTTGCAGCGTCGTACGCACGGCTGGCGGAAACCATGTGCGAGCGATACGGCTCAGGCAGGCATACACCGCAGACTGACCCATCCCCAACATCGATTGTGCGTACCACATCCATTTGGCTGACGGAGCCCACGCCATCATTCCTAACCCGCTGCACCAGACGCAGAACAAAACGGTCAGCACCAGATGCACGCCAAAGGCGTCAGCTCCGATCGCTAGCGGAAATTGAAACACCGCGTAACAAACGGAGAACGCGCTATCGATTTTTCCAAGTTCGGTGTTGCTCAGTTCCCATTCTTTCGCCAGCGTCGGCTTAATGAAGGCGAACACATAGCGGTGCAGATAGAGCAACGCCGATGTCCCGAATGCCAACGAAAACACCGTCCAACGAATGTTGGTCGGTTTTTCAGCGGTTTGAGCATCAGCAATCAACGCGGTACTTCCGCAACTTGTCCGGATTGACTTCGATTCCCAGTCCCGGCTTCGTGGGGACGGCGATCGTTCCAGATTGAATTTTAAATGGCTCTGCGATGACGTCGTCTTCGAGGCCATAGTACGTCGAATCATTCGCCAGCGAATACGCCGGACACGCGGCAGCGACGTGCAGCATGGCCGCGGTCTTCGGGCCAAGGTCGTGTCCACAGTGCATGATGCTCGGCAATCTCGCCGCCTCGCACAGATGGCCGATTTTCACACAGGGGAGAATGCCGCCGGCAATGTGAGTGTCGGGGAGAATGAACTCCGCCGCCTCTTCGCGAATGATAGCCATCACGCTGGCCAGATCGGTGACACTCTCGTTGAGTGCGATCGGCACGCGAGTTTGCCGCCGCAGCCAGGTCGCATCGGAAAGCGGCTCAGCCGGAATTGGTTGTTCGAGATATTCGAGGTTGTACTGCTCAAGCTGCCGACAGAGTTCCGCCGCTTGCTGCGGCGAGTACGCTCGATTGGGATCGATCCGAAGTTTCAGTCGATCGCCGACCGCGTCGCGAATGCCGCGGACCATCTCCAAATCTTCGGTCATGTCGGCTCCGGCTTTGGTCTTCAACGTGCTGAAACCCATCTCGACATACCACCGAGCGAACTCACCGGCACGCTCGTAAGTTTGAATCCCCATGCAAGCGGCCAATTCAATCCGCGGGCGGATCACTCCTCCGAGCAGAACCGCAACTGAAAGTCCAGCGGCCTTTCCACAGATGTCCCACAGAGCCAGTTCAATCCCCGATTTCAGCCGCGTCTCCAACGGACAGTCGCGATGAAACGCCGCGATGTTTTGTGGATCGCGACCAACGAGCCATTCCCGCGCCTGTTGCTCCAACTTCCGACCACTGAGGTTCGGCAGAAAGTTGACATTGTGCTCGCCCCAGCCGGTCAGTCCCACATCAGTATCGACTCGCACAATCGCGCTTTGCGTGGTCGAACTGCTTCGGAGATGAGATCGGTACGGAGCCAGCGGAGTTGTCTGCGGAACCTCCACAATCGTCACAGCCACATCGATCACATGCATCACGAGGTTCCTTCCAATAGTAGAAAAGCAAGAAGGGATCAAAACTGGAAGGGGAGAAAAGAGGACGCGGCGTCGAGTCTCCTTTTCGCTTCCATTGCGGATTGTACTCCACCACCCGCGAGCGTGACGGCCAGCAGAATCCCGCCGTCAGCCAACTCCCGGCGGCCCATCCTGGTCGGGTGCGAGAATTCCCGACTGACGCTGCGTGCCTGGATAATCGCCCAACACGAAGACTCGGCCATCGTGCATCAATATGAGTCGCGTTCCCGCTGCCTTCCGACCCCAAGGAGGTGATCGTCTATTCCGGGGACACTGGCTGGACCGCGTTTCCGTTTGTCGATGGAAAGGTGCCTGATTTGATGCTCTCGCCTGACGCAGCGATTGGGTCTCGGCCTGTTTGAGGGCAATCGCTGCAGACACACCCACGAGCCTGAGGTGATGTAAATTGAATCGTCCTCGCGAGTCCCACAGCAAGGGATTCGCGTGGGAAGATTCTTGCACATGACAGTCTGATCACTCTCGGGTGAGCGGATGGAATAGCAGTACATCGTGGTCGTGAAGAAGCACTCTCAAGGGAAACCAGGACGACGTGGCTGCGATTCCCTCGCCGAACAACTCAGCAAACACCCCAGCCAACTTCATTTCCAAGACCTGACGAACCTTCCCCGGTACACCGCCTATGCTCGACTGCAGATCGACGGGTGCCCAGTAATCTGTTCTCGATGCAGACCCTGCTTCATCGCCCATCACCGAGGACCGCTTCGACATCGTCACCGAACGCTCCCGCCGGAAACATGCTCAACAGTTCGAGAAGCACGGCGGGCCAATTTGCCTTGTTGGAAGCATAGCGCAGAATACGCAAGAGATTCTG
>JANMIF010000530.1:0-8198 GCA_031375695.1 Planctomyces sp. | reverse complement strand
CGAGCGTCTGGGCGAGCGCACGGCCTGGTCGTACAAGCCCGAACCGCAAGCGAGTGACTACCGTGATGCCCGCTCATTCATTCATTCATGTGCCAATTCACTCGCTTGCGGTTCGGGCTTGTATTCCGACTCGTGATTGGGTTCGCGAAGACATCTTGCCTCAACGCGTGGATACGACCTATATCGCCACCCTTCACTGGATTCTCGTGAGTCGGACAGACCGTTGACTTCCGGAATTCTTGATGGACGGACACTGTGATGACTGCGCGATTGTTGGATTCACGGAAACAAAAAGCGGCCTGGGGCCTGCTGGCGGTCGCGGTGTTGTTTGTGTTTCTGTTTGAACTTGGTGGGTATCGCTCGTTAGGAACTCACGAGGTGGTCGCGGCGGTTCCCGGCCGTGAGATGTGGCAAAGCGGCGATTGGGTCGTTCCACGATATGCGGAGGTTCCACGATTGAAGAAGCCGCCGATGGTTTATTGGTCGGTGGCGGTCTCCAGTTGGCTGTGCGGTGAGACGAGCGAATTTGCATCGCGACTTCATTCAGCCTTGGCCGCGATGGGGTTGGTGGTGGTGATGAGCCTGTGGGCACATCGTTGGTATGGCCGCGATGCGGCGTTTGCAGCAGGAGTGATTCAAACGTTTTCCGTATGGGCCATCAAATTTGGCCGACGCGCCGAAATCGACATGGTTCTATGTCTGTTGACGACAACCGCCTTCTTTTTGATCGCCACCCAACCGGAGGCCGAAGCCGCATCCTCCCGGCGACTGCGGTGGATCGGAATTCTTTCGCTGTTGGGTGTGAGTTGGTTGGCTAAGTTTCATTTCGGCACCGCGATGGTTTTGGGGCCGACGTTTGTGTTTTGGATTGTGCAGCGACAGTGGCGACGTTTTTTCGATGTGCTCAATCCGATCGGCTTGGCTGTGGCGTTGACATGTGTCGCGGTTTGGCCGTGGCTGTTGTTGGAACGGTTTCCCAACGCGCTGGAAGTTTGGCGGCGAGAAACCGTTGGCCGAGCGACCGGCGAATTGGGGAGCGATCCGTGGTGGCTCTATCCGAAGAATTTGTTGTTCTTGACGCTGCCTTGGACGTTGCATCTCGCTGCGGCGGTGGTGCCAAGTTGGCACGCGGCGTGGTCGCGCGGCGAGGCTCGCGAACGGTTCTTGTGGATCTGGCTGGCGGTCGATCTCGTGTTGATGTCGATGTCTCCAAATCGTCATCACAATTATCTGGCGGCGCTGTTGCCGGCGATGACATTGTTGGCGGCACAATCGGCCGCACGCCTGCGAGTGCGATTGCGCGACCCGGACTTTCGCGTGCCGCAAGTCGTACCGATCGTCAGCAGTCTACTGAGCGCGGCCCTGGCGGGAACGTTGGTTTGGTTCGTGGCGACTCGTTTTCCGACGGTGCTTGAATCGGCTCAGATCGCAGGTCTGTTTTTGGTTGTGGCGTCGGGACTCATCGGATGGCAAGTGTATCGACGGCGATGGTCGCTCGCGGGTTGGACAACGATCTGGGCGAGTGTCGGCCTGTTTTGCATCGCAGTAGCTGGCGCGATACCGCGTGGGGATCATCGACGGCCGATGGTGGAGTTTGCTCGCCGGGTACGGCGAGAGATTTTGCACGATCAGCCGGTCAGCGTGTTCGTCCCCAGCGGTGTGCTGACCAATCAGCATCCGGTCGTGTTCTACCTCGACAGTCCTGTTCGCCGAGTTCTTTCGTTGACCGAATTGCAAGCTGGCTTGTCAGAACATGGGATGTTGCTGGCGGTTACCGAACAACGCTTCGTGCCGGAGATCTCGCGGTTTGCGACGGTTCGGAAATTGGATGAGCTGTCGGATGTGACGGATCAGGAAGTGCCCCTGGTTTGTTTGGAATTGAAGTCAAGCGAGCCGGATAACGTCGGTCCCCGGACAATGACACACGTCCGGCGACCGACGTCCTCTGGTTCGCTTGAGAAATATTGAAACGACAATTCACGTCGTGGATGTTGATGATGCCGAAGGCGGCTAGTCCGACCTACTTTTAGAAATGGTTCGACACGATGTCGTATCACTTAATTGATGTGTTGCAGCGACTGGGACATCCCCGATTGCTGGTAATTGGCGATCTGGTTTTGGACCGTTACGTCTGGGGCGAGGCAGAGCGAATCAGTCAAGAAGCGCCGGTGATCTTGTTGCGCCAGGAAGCGGATGAATCGCGACTCGGGGGTGCGGCGAATGTTGCCAACATGATTCGCGGGCTGGATGCCGATGTGACGATCGCGGGAGTTGTCGGACGCGACAGTGATGGCGAGGAACTGACGGCATCGCTGGTGAATTTGGGGGTTGATTGCTCGGCCGTGTTGACGGATGCATCGCGGCCGACGACTCTGAAAGTGCGGTTCATCGGCAAGTCTCAGAGCCGGCATCCGCATCAGATTCTGCGAGTGGATCGCGAGGCACGCGAAGCGTTGTCCTCGGAAATGGAAGATCAATTGCTCGCGCGGGTCTTGCCTCGATTGAATGAACATGGCGCGGTGTTGATCTCGGATTACTCGAAGGGGGTTTGCACTCCGCGCGTGCTGCGAGAAGTGATCTCGGCCGCGAAGGCCGTGGGGGTGCCGGTGCTGGTTGATCCGGGACCGAAAGCGAATTACTTGGACTATTCCGGAGCGACGGCGATCACACCGAATCGGCTGGAGACGAAGACCGCATCCGGTCTTGAAGTTTGCACGGCGGACGATGCGTTCGCGGCGGGACGACAATTGGTCGAGACACTACACCTGCAATTCGCGTTCGTGACGCTCGACAAAGACGGGATTGCGCTGTCGTTGAATGACGGGCCAGCCGAACTGTTTCCGACTCGCAAGCGCGAGGTGTACGTCATCACCGGCGCCGGGGACATGGTCTTGGCCATGATCGGCGTTGGGCTAGCGGACGGTCTGTCGCCTCAGGATTTGTGTCGGCTGGCGAACGTTGCCGGCGGACTGGAAGTCGAGCGGATCGGCGTGGTGGCAATCTCACGTCAAGAGATTCTGGGCGATCTGATCGAACGCTCACGGCGGACCGACGACAAGATCAGTGGACTGCCCGAACTGGCACGATATGTCGATGCTCGCAAGCAATTGGGTCAGCGAGTCGTGTTCACGAACGGTTGTTTTGATCTATTGCACGCGGGGCATGTGAAGTATCTGCAAGAAGCGGCGACGCTCGGTGATTGCCTGATCGTGGCAATCAATTCGGACGAAAGCGTTCAGCGGCTGAAAGGTCCGACTCGGCCGGTGATCGCGGAATCCCAGCGGACGGCGATGCTCGCGGCGCTGGAATGCGTCGATCATGTGGTCGTTTTTGGCGAAGAAACGCCGCTGGCATTGCTGGAAGAATTGCGGCCGGACGTGCTGGTTAAAGGTGGCACGACGTCGATCATCGTCGGACGCGAATTAGTCGAAAGCTACGGCGGGCAGGTCTGTTCGCTGAACGAAGTTCCGAACGTGTCCACTTCGCGAATTGTGACGCAGATTCAGTCACGCAAGGCGGCGTAAAGCATAGACCATGAAGATCGCTATTTTGCTACAAAATTGGGTCGGAGACGTCGTGATGGTGACGCCGGTGCTGCGTGCGCTGCGAGATCACTTCGTCGGAGCTGAACTTGTTGGAGTGGCATGGCGATACGAGTCGGATGTCTTGGTAGGCAGCCCGTTGCTGGATCGCATGTTCGTGTACGACCATAAGCACGATGGTCAGCCGAATCGACGCAACTGGTCCTTTCTAAAAACTCTGCGACGCGAGCGATTTGACATCGCGGTCATGTTGCCGAATTCGTTCCGTTCGGCGGCTTGGGCTTGGGCCTTGGGGGCACGGCGGGTGATTGGATTCGCTCGTGGTGGGCGAAGTGGGTTGTTGACCGATCCGATTCCCGGACCGTCGCAAGCCACGCCGCATCCCGTGTTGGATGAGATGTTGCAACTGGTCGCGCAGCTGGGCTGCCGATCGTTATCGCGTCGAATGGAATTAACCACGCTGCTGGAGCATGAACTTCAGTTGGCGGAGTTTTGGCGGCGAATCGCAAGCGAGACCGGACAGACAGGCCGCCTGTCGCCACGGTATGCCGCAATCAACACGGGCGGAATGTCTGGCGCGTTGGCCACGAAAGATTGGACGGTCGAACATTTCACGGAATTGACTCGGCGGATCGTTCGCGATTCGAGACGAACGGTACTCGTGGTCTGTGGTCCCGGCGAACGCGCGGTCGCTCGCAAAATCGCGGTCGACGTCGCTCGTCCGCAAGTGTTCAGTTTGGCCGACCAAACGCTAAGCATTGGGCTGACCAAAGCGGTCATTCGGCAGGCTAATTTGGCGAAGGTTGTTCACCGGTTGCCGAGTCTGAAGCTGACGGGCAAACACGCCGCATAATTGTAAGTCATTTGTATTGGCCATCTGAGAAATTGAGATTTCCGTCCTTGGAGTTTCTGTCATGACGAACCCGTTTGACCCGCAACGATTGGAGCTGGACACGACTTGGCTTGGCGAGCGTCCGGGTGAGCCGCTGCCGAGCTATTTGCAGAACGCCGGACAACCAATTCCTCCGCCGTTGCCGAAGTCGCTGCCGACGATCACTTTTCCGGGATCGCAACGCTCGGCCGTTCATTCATCGAACGCGATCGCGCATTCGGAGCACGCCTTGCCGGGCACTCACAATCTGATGGTGTCGCATTTCGCAGAGTTCGGCGAGGAGGCCGAACCGCACCAGGAACAGGCTTGGCAGGAACGTTTCGCCGACCCGCGCGATGACTTGCGGCTGCGCTGGGCAAACGGTCGCCAGCCGTGGTTTCATCAGGACGTTGAAGCTCGCATGGTCAAATCGGAAACGCTGTGGGTGTTCGAGAAGCTGGAAGAGTACTTCGGCATCTACATCAAGCCGCTGTGGTGGGATCGGTTCGTCGAAGGGCTAAACGATTTGTTTGGGTCGGTCTACAAAGAACTGATCCGACCAGTGTTTCAATTCCTAATGGCCCCGTTTGATTTCTTGCTGATCGACATCGACTGGCCGTGGAACTTTGAGCTGCGCGGCGAGTATGTGTCGATCAAGCAAAACCCGTTTCGGCGGCTGGTGTATGACAGCCGATTGTCGCAAGACGTGGTCGAACGGATGTGGGACGATCCTGATCGGTACGTCGAAGCCGGTCAAACGTTTAGCCGGTACGACCCGACGACTGTGTCTCGCGTGCCGCTGCGAGCTCCAGGGACGACTGGCTGGTTTCCGAAAACGTCGAGCGGCGTGCTGAAACGATTCAATTTGACTGGTTTTTTGAGCACATTCACGCGGATGCTGTGGTTTTCACGAGCCAGCCGGTCGTGGACATACGGGCGGCGAATGATCGAGGCGGGCATTAGCACGGGCCAGCCGTTGGCGATGGTCGAAGACCGCGTCGGGCCGCTGCGGTTTCGTTCATTCGTGCTGAATGAGTTCGTCGAAGGAACGCCGCTCGATCTGTTTTTAGAACGGACCCCCGTCTCGAAAGCGGAACTGGATCACTTAGCCAGCCAGTTCGCTCACATTTGGCACACGCTGCGAGACTTGCGGATCGTGCATCACGACTTGAAGCCGGCCAATTTGCTGGTGACTCCCGATCGGCAACTGAAAGTGATCGATCTCGACTCGGCGTGGCGCCACTGGTTTGATTTCACGTTCCTGCCCTGCCGCGATCGCGACTGGTTGCGATTCATGCGCGGCTGGAAGGGGAACCCGGAAATCTCGGCCGCGTTTCGAGCTGCAGTCGCTCGGCAACTCGACAACTACGCGACGGGACGCGAAGAGATTTCGCCGCCGGTCCACGTCCGCTGGCAACGCGCGGCGTAAGACTGAAGTTCTGGCGAACATTACGAAAGCTCCCAGATCGTGCCGTAGCTGTTTTCTTGTTCGTAGAAGTTGAGCAGCCTCAGGAAGAACTCGTGGTTGGCGAGCGTGCTGCTGTCGCCGAAGACGATCAGTTTGCGGCGTGCTCTCGTGAGGGCTACGTTGAGCCGGCGCGTGTCTGCGAGGAAACCGAGTTCGCCCGTTGTGTTAGAGCGGACGAGTGAGATAACGACCGCTTCTTTCTCACGGCCTTGAAAGCCATCGACCGTGTCGATCTCGACCGCCGGTTCGGCAATCAACTGGCGCAACAGCCGGGCCTGAGCGGCATACGGTGTGATCACTGCAATCTCGGTCGCGGCCAATCCGGTGGCGAGTAATTCCGCGACTTGCCGCGCAACGAATTCCGCCTCGCCGGGATTGTCGCGGCTAGAGCCGTCGGCCTCGGCTCGTTCTTCGCAGCTTGAGCCGGCCGTGTCGAAAAATCGGAGCGGCGTTTGAGTCAGTGGTCCGGCCGTAACATGTGGCAAATCGGCCAGCAGATGCGCGCGCACCAAGTCGGCCGCCACGAGCGTCGAGTCATAAAACTCGGCCGACGAAAACCGCATGATCTGCTCGTGCATCCGGTACTGCGTCGTAAGTTGCCGTCCGTAGTGCATGCGTCCAGATTGCTCGCGATTGACATCGTTTCGCAGGCGAGTTGTCTGCGCTACGCACAGCAATCGCTCCATCAAGCTGACCCCAAATCCCAACTTGCTGGCTTCCGGCGAAACAATCGTCGGCGGCAACTGACAATGATCACCAGCCAGCACGAGTCGTTTGGCTCGCAGCAGCGGAATCCAACAGGGTGGCTCAGTCGCTTGAGCCGCTTCGTCGATGACCGCCAAATCAAACTGCCGATTGCCGAGCAGTTCATCATCCAAGCCGGTGAGCGTCGCACATACGATGTCGGCCGAATCGAGCAAGTGCTCGACGAGCCGTTCTTCCATTTGCCGCGCGTCGGCCAACAGCCGCTTCGCTTCATCCCGCTGTTCTCGGCGAGCACCCGGCTCCGGCGCGGTCCGTTTGTATTTGCCCGCAACACGCCGCAATGCCCAGGCCTGTTTCTTCCACTCGCGAGCCAGCTTGAGGTCGGGATGCGAGGCGACTTGTACGTCGAGCGTGTGTTCACGCAACTCCGGCAAGACTCGCGCGGGATGCCCGATGCGGATCACTTTCTCGGCCGCCGCCAGCAATCGTTCGAGCAAATTGTCCACGGCCAGATTGCTGGGAGCACAAGCCAGCACCTTTTCGCCGCGTCGCACTGCCTGCTGAATGAGTTCCACAACCGTCGTCGTCTTGCCCGTTCCCGGCGGCCCATGAATGATCGCAAAATCTTCAGCGGCCAACGCGTGGCTGACCGCTTCCCGCTGAGAATCATCCAACTGGTTAAGTGGTTGCCAATCACGCCGCGTCGCGATCGTCGGCTCTTCTTCGCCCAACAGTCTTCGTTTCAGCACCGCCAGCCGACCGCTTTCGGCCGACGCCGCTCGCTTGAGCGCCGCGCGTTGCCGATCTCTCGCGATCTCATCGGACGACAAGTCCAATCGAAATGTCGGCCGATCCCCGATTGGTTCCGGTGACTGCGCCAGCACCACCGTAATCGTCTCGCGATCTCGCTCTGTCACGACTCCGCGCCACACGCTTTTTTCAGAAACCTGCTCCTCCGACAACACGATCGGAGTCCCTGAATTGAGTCTCGTCCACGGCAACTCGAGACGCCGATCCCGCTTGCCGAGAGTCAGTACCGCTCGCCCGCCAAATCCCGATTCTTCCCCCCGAATCGCTAGTCCAACGAGACTTCGCCCGCCGCGTTCAACCACATCACCGGTCCCACTTCGAGCCTGCCGCGCCAGCTCTCGAGCCTCCGCTTCGGCTTCGAGATCCAAACATCGCAACAACCGCTGAAAGTGGTCTTCGGGCATCTGTCTGTAGCTCAGTTGCTCTGCAACCGAGATTCCCTTGCGACTCGGAGTAACATGGAAGTGTGGAAGTGATCGGGGGTCGAATAACGCTGGAATGCGAGTCGTAGGAGCGACTCGCCTACGTCACCGCAACAAATCCTTGACGTCGATTTCCAGTTTGTCACAGTTCGACAAGGCCACGTCCAATCGTATTCTCCCGAAGTGAGTGACGGCTACGTAGCCATCACCGCGCCACGTGACCTTGAAAAGGGGACATTTCCCAATACTGTTCGGCACGCCGTTTGATAGGAATCGGCCGTAACTGGACAAAACAATCTGACGGTCGATCCGCGATGATCGCCGTCCGTCGGAGTGCGTGAGCCGGACGCGAGTGGCTGGCATGCGCCACTGAGCGCGCA
>JANMIF010000529.1:0-5838 GCA_031375695.1 Planctomyces sp. | reverse complement strand
CGGTTTGCCCGGTTCCGCGCCGTACATCTCCAGGATGTGCTTGGGTTCGTTGGTGATGTCCATCAACTCCGGCGCGCTGGTCTGCATCCGAGCGGCCATCTCGAAGGCGCTGATCCGCGCGGCGATCTCCGGGTCGCCGACTACGCCAAGTCGCAGTTCATTCAACTGCCGCAGCGTGTCGAGCGATTCGCGGTTCGTCTGTGAGTCGATGCCGCGCGGGTTGTCGAGAAACAGCACCGGCTCGCCCGACGACCGGAACAGCACGCCGTTGTTGACCGTCGGCAGAAAGCCGTTGCCCCAGTTCGATTGCCCGCCGCTCGGCCCTTTCTTGCCGGATGAGAACACGATGAACCCCGGCAAGTCTTGAGCCTCGCTGCCGAGGCCGTACATCGTCCACGCGCCGAGGCTTGGCCGGCCGAATTGTTGGGCTCCGGTATTCATCATGATCTGGCCGGGAGCATGATTGAACGCATCCGTGACCATCGACTTCACGATCGCGATGTCATCGACGACCCCCGCCAGATGCGGCAACAACTCGGACAACTCCGCCCCGCAGTCGCCGTGGCGAGCGAACTTGAACTTCGGCCCCAGCAGCGTCGAGTTCGGATTGATGAACGCCGCGCGATAGTTCTTGATCAGCTCCGGCGGCGGCAGCTTGCCGTCCCACTTCGCCAACTCCGGTTTATTATCAAACAGCTCCAAATGCGAAGGAGCTCCAGCCATGAAGAGGTAAATCACCCGCTTGGCCTTCGGAGCGAAATGCGGTTGGTGGTGCGCTTCGGATATCACCGACGCTGCTGCTGATCGATCGTTTGCCAACAGCAATGCCAGTGTCGTCGTGGCCAAACCCACGCCACAATCTTGGAAAAACCACCGACGCGTAATCGCTCGGCGGATCGACTTCAAAGTCGGAGTTTCGTATGACATGACGGATTTCCTGAAACCGTGATCTTGCGGATTGAAACCACGTCTACCCAAAGGAGGTAAAGGACGCAACGATCTGACGAATCTTAGGAAGTATGGAGTACTCTGGATCTTCGAGTTTTTGGCTGAGGAAAATTACATGGCTCGTTTGAGTTGGATGGTCAGTTTCGTATTGTTGTTGATTCTGGTTGGCCGGTTGTCAGCAGCCGACCCTTCTGCGTCGAGTCTTCTCGGCCGTAAAGTACCCGATGTGGCGCTGACAGACTTTCGTGGTGCGAACGTTTCGCTGGCTGAGTTTCGCGACAAGCCACTTGTCGTGCTGGCGTTTCTCGGGACGGAATGCCCACTCGCGAGGCTGGCTGTGCCGAAGCTGAATGCGCTTCACAAGGAGTTTGATTCGCGCGGAGTGGCGGTGCTGGGGGTCAATGCGAATCGGCAGGATTCGTTGGCGGAGCTGGCGGCTCAGGCGAAAGAGCAAGGAATTGAGTTTCGGTTGCTCAAGGATGCTGGACAGAAGTTGGCGGATGCGGCTGGAGCCGAACGGACCCCGCAGGTGATTGTGCTCGACCGCGAGCGGGCCGTGCGGTATGTCGGCCGAATCGACGATCAAGACGGCATCGGATTTCGACGCGATGCGGCCAAGCGGCACGACCTGAAAATCGCCATCGAAGAATTGTTGGCCGACAAGCCGGTCAGCGTGCCGGTCACGGACATCGAAGGCTGTCACATCGGCCGCGTGCGCGAAGCGAAGTCGGACGGCGAGGTGACTTACTCAAAACAGATCGCTCGCATCTTGCAGGATCGTTGCGTGGTGTGTCATCGGCCGGGACAGGTCGGGCCGTTCGCGATGACCAACTACGACGAAGTGGTCGGCTGGGCGGAGACAATCGCGGAAGTCGTCAAAGACAACCGGATGCCACCGTGGCACGCGAGTCCCGATCATGGCCAGTTCGCAAACGCTCGCAATCTGCCCAGCGACGAGAAGCAATTGATCCTCGATTGGGTCAAAGCGGGCGCGCCAGCCGGGAATTTGAATGAACTGCCGCCACCGAAAACTTTCGTTGACGGTTGGCAATTGTCGCGTGAGCCGGATGCGATCGTGACAATGCGCGAGCAGCCGTATGCGGTCCCGGCCAGCGGCACGGTGCGATATCAATACTTCTCGGTCGATCCGAAATTCACCGAGGACAAATGGGTGACCGCTGCGGAACTTCAGCCGGGCAATCGTGGCGTTGTGCATCACATTTTGGTGTTCGCCAAGACCGAAGGCGAACTGAAGAAGTTCGACGGCGACGGCTCGTTTCTGGCGGCGTATGTTCCCGGCTTCCTGCCGCAGACGTTTCCCGCTGGCATGGCCAAGCTGATTCCTGCCGGCGCGAAGTTGGTTTTTCAAATTCATTACACGCCGAACGGCCAACCGGCGGATGACCTCAGCCGCATTGGTTTGCTCTTCGCCAAACCGGATGACATCACTCACGCAGTCATTACCAGCGAAGCGCGGCAGTCTCGCGAACTCGTTATCCCGCCGAAAGCGGCCAATCATCGGTTGCAAGCCGATTCGCCGAAGTCGCCGGTTGAAGTGCAGCTTCTAAATTTGATGCCGCACATGCACGTTCGCGGCAAGTCGTTCAAGTGCGAGCTAAAAACCGCCGACGGCAAATCACAAACGTTGCTCGACGTGCCGCGCTACGACTTCAATTGGCAAACGTCGTATCAACTGGCCGAGCCGATGACGATTCCCGCTGGCAGTCAGTTGCACTGTGTCGCTCACTTCGACAATTCGGAGAACAATCGGAACAACCCGAATCCAAACGCGACCGTTCGCTGGGGCGAGCAGACTTGGGACGAGATGCTGATCGGCTATTTCGACATCGCCGTTCCGCGAGCGGTGCTCGATACCGCTGCCGAGGTGACGGCAAAACCGGACGATCCGAAAGCGGCCGCGCGTCGCGAGCAACTCGGCAAAGTGCTGCGCGATCTCGACAAAAACAAAGACGGCAAGATCACGCTGAACGAAGTCCCCGAACCGCTCAAGCCACTCTTCAAGCGGATCGACACCAACAAAGACGGTACGCTGTCGATCGACGAGGTGCGGCAGGCGATCCAGGCGAGCAAGGCGAAACAGTGACCGACTGCGGTTGATGCACTCGCAGATTTCTTGGCTGCAATTGAGGCGTTGGCACGATTTCGGGTGTTTTGTGAGACCAATCTTTGTCAGAATAGTTTCTCAGACAAAGGTCTGACTCGGTTGTGGCCGATCATTCTTTTTGTTGCCGTAGCGACGAGTATTGAGTTCACCCGCGGCCATGTCTGAGTCCGTGGGGTGCATGAGTGGCGGCTCACCGAACGAAGTCAGACACGGTCGTGGATTTGCCGAGATTCAGAAGGAAAAATGAACATGTCTTCATCCGCTCGATTTTGTGACGGACTTGCTCGTCGCGATTTGTTGAAGATCGGTTGCGCTGGAACGTTGACCGGAGTGCTCACATTACCGGAGTTGCTGGCAGGCCGGGCGCGAGCGGAAGCGACGGGGTCCGATCGGGACAAGTCGAAAGACGATGTCTCGCTGATCATTCTCTTTCTGAAGGGCGGCTTGTCGACGATCGACACGCTCGACTTGAAGCCGAATGCACCGCCCGAATTTCGCGGTGAGTTCAATGAGATCGACACGACCGTCCCCGGAATGCGAATTTGCGAGCACTTGCCGCGAGTCGCTCAACAGGCTCAACAGTTCTCGCTGTTGCGATCGCTGACACATCCGAATTCGGATCATGGCGGTGCGGATCATTACATGCTGACGGGCTATCAGCCGTTACCGGGATTTAATCCGAACTTGGTCCCGAACAATCAGCGACCAGCGCATGGATCGGTCGTGGCGAAAATGCTCGGTCCGCGCGGTGCCGTGCCGCCGTATGTCTGTTTGCCGAAGATGCACCCGTCTGCCGGAGCCGCATATCTCGGTTCGGCCGCCGCGCCGTTTGTGGTCGAGGCGGATCCGAATGCGCCGAACTTCAGCGTCCCCGATCTGGTCCCGCCGGTCGTCGTCGATGGCTCGCGATTGAATGACCGTCGCTCACTGATGCGTGAAGTCGATCGCTTTGCGAAGTCGGCCGAAGTTGCGGCGAATACCAAGGCTCGCGCGACGGCTGCGTTTCGAGATAAGGCATTCGATTTGATCACTTCGCCTGCCACGAAAGCCGCGTTCGATATACATGCGGAAAGCGACAAACTCCGCGACGAATATGGTCGGCACTCGCTCGGACAAAGTTGCTTGATGGCTCGGCGGCTGATCGAAGCGGGCGTCCGTTGCGTGACGGTCGATCATTCCAACTGGGACACTCACAACGACAACTTCAATGTGTTGAAGAAAGAACTGTTGCCGCAGCTCGACACCGGATTGGCGACGCTGCTCCGCGATCTCACCGACCGCAATTTGCTAGGCAAAACGCTGGTGGTTGTGATGGGTGAATTCGGCCGCACTCCGCGAGTGAACAACAATGCAGGGCGAGATCATTGGGGGCCTGCCAACTGCATCCTACTGGCCGGCGGCGGTGTGCGCGGCGGACTGGTCGTCGGGGCGACGAATCCCAAAGGCGAAAAACCGGCCGCCGACCCACGCAGTCCGGAAGACCTCACTGCCACGATGTGCCATTCGTTGGGGATCGACCCCGACGCCGAATTCCATACTCCCGAAGGCCGTCCTGTGAAAGTCGTCAACAACGGCAAAGTGATCGGCGAATTGTTGGCCTAAGACCAATACGGTTCAATCGAACATGACTGGACTGCCCCACGTTTTGCGTGCGCGCAACGCAGCGCGTATTGTGACGTGTGAGGAGCAAAATTCATGTTAAAGCGACGAGTGTTTACGAGAGAGTTCAAAGTCGAGGCCGTGACGCTGTTGTCACTGGCGACCGCCATGATCCACGGATTGGCGGTGGGGCCGTGATCCGGCAACTGTTCGAGTTGCTGAAATCCGGTGATGTCGTCGTCGTGGATCGTTACTACGGCGGCTGGTTCATGATCACGCTGTTGCAGCACGAACTGGGCATTGAGGTCGTGACGTCACTGCATCAGCATCGCCAAGCGAACTTCCGTCGTGGCCGACGTTTGGGAGCCGACGACCACTTGGTTGATTGGCCCGAGCCACAACGACCGGAGTGGCTCGGCCAAGTAACCTACGACCGCCTGCCAGCCACGCTGAATGTGCGCGAAATGAAAATCGCGGTTCGTGAACGAGGCTTCCGCCCGCAGTCGATCGTGGTCGTCAGCACGCTGCGCGACGAGACGACGGTCACTCGTGAAGATCTCGCCGATTTGTACCGCCAACGCTGGCACGCGGAACGCGACCTGCGCAGCATCAAGACCACGATGAACCTCGAAGTGCTGCGCTGCAAGACTCCGGAAATGGCCCGCACGGAAATAGGGATGGGTCTGCTGGCGTAAAATCTCGTGCGTCATTCGCTGCTCCAAGCGGCTGACGCCGCCGAATGCTCGCCGCGACAACTGAGCCTCTGTGCCGCGCAGCAATTCTTAGCCACCACTTGGCTGCTCACGGCGGTCAGCTCCAACAATCCGCGTTCGTTGATCGAACTCCGACTGACCCACTCCGCCTCACACCCAGTCGGCCACCGCCCCAGTCGTATCGAACCCCGCGCGATTAAACGCCGAGCCAGAGCCTATGATTGGCTGACCAAACCTCGCAAACTCGCTCAACTCTTGATGGCTCCTCGACGTAACTTCAAATGAGACTTTCGGCAGCGCCATTACGCTGCGTCCCAATACTGTTCGGCACGCCGTTTGATAGGAATCGGCCGTAACTGGACAAAACAATCTGACGGTCGATCCGCGATGATCGCCGTCCGTCGGAGTGCGTGAGCCGGACGCGAGTGGCTGGCATGCGCCACTGAGCGCGCA
>JANMIF010000511.1:0-3778 GCA_031375695.1 Planctomyces sp. | reverse complement strand
CAAACATCATTGAGCCAGATTTGCCGCATTCTGTCTCTTGCCATATGAGCCACGAGCGAATCTGTCTCTCAGGCATATTGGCACTGGAATCTGCCGAAATAAGGATCGCATGAAGCGTCTCTGATGACCGCACCGCGAATCGGTCCATTGCTTTGTCGGAGCCGATTGACGCACGATTTACAATTGCCCAATCGTGAATTCTACGTTCGCTGAGCGTTAACTCCGATGAAGAATCGTCTGAGGCAACCGCAGCAATCGTCGCCAACAGGCCGGGAATGTTCGTGTTTCCGAGCTCTGGCGGTGGAGTCGCAATCATGGAATCCAGGCCCGGAGTAGAAAGAGGGATCTGCATGAATCGTCCGCGGTCTTCGAAAACAAGCCAAATGCTCGACGGTGATGATCGAACGATTCTGGAATGGTCGGCCATCGTCGATGGAATCTCAAAGGAGAGACCTCCAAATGCGCAACGAACTATACTTTCGACAGGCTTCTCTGTCTCGAACTGGTACTCGCGAAGCGCCATGTATTGCGGTACGCAATAGAAAGTGTCGTCAGTGTTCGTGCTGAATTCCCAACGAAAATGTGGGCCGAAGGAACCCCAGACAATCAATGCACATACGGCACTCAGTGCGATCGAAAAAACAGTTTCCTTGAGACGTTCAGTTTATTCATTGCTACATTCAATCCATTAATCTGAGGGATCCGGTTTGGTACGGGCGTTCAGAACTCTGCGATTAACTGGTGGGCGAACATCTTCAGTTGTGGGTGCTCAAGGAAAGTGCCGTTATACAAGGATGGGGGCGAAGCGTGAGCCGATTCATGATTGTGGATCGCGACGACGAGTTGCCGCAGATGGTTCTGACATGTTGCGCGTCGTGCGGACTCGCGAGCTTTTTGGACTGCCGGAATTAAGACGAGCAGGAGAAGTCCGCCAATCCCTATCGCGACGAGGGTCTTGATCAGAGTCATTCCAAGGCGACGCGTTGTCATTGCGTTTTCCGTTGTCGACAAATGTCGGCGATTACCGGACGGCCGCGAGCGACATTGATTGCCTGCATTGTCGCGAGGTCCAGGTCTGGCAACTGCTCGCAGAGATCGTCCGTTGTTGGGTGCGAAGTCAAAGCGGCGACAACCACTGGCAACGGATCGGCAAACAGGCCGGGAACATCCGCCTCACCGGCCGATCCGATTTGAAACGCGAGTCGTTCCTTCGGCGGCGTGAACTGCGCATCGACATCGGCTCGATTGCCGCGAGCATCGACGCGATACCAGCCCACATCCGGTAGGTGAATCGCATTCAAGCCGTGCAGACAAAACGCGGTCCCGTCGTCATTGCAACTGAGTCGCTGATAACAGAGCGCCGCAGGAATCCCGTTCGCTCGCAGCACCGCTGCCAGCAAGTGGCTTTTCGCGTAACAAAACCCGCTGCCAACCTTGAGCACTTCGGATGCGGAACAAGTCACCGGTTGCAGGCCATGATCGAGCGAGTGTTTGATTTCATCTCGCACCCATTCAAAGCAGCGCAGAGCGATTTCCATTGGCTCGTCACAACCGGTGGCTAACGCCCGCGCGCGGGCCACAACATCGGAATGCTGCCAGTCGATGACTTCCGTTGATTGCAGTAACGAGTTCTTGGCCAACTCCTCATCGAGCCTACTCCAACAGCTAGGCGATTGTCAGTTAGAAAGGATCACTTCCCATCCAGCTTCAGCAGCTTGATCGCGTTGCCTCGGAAGATTTTGTACTGCACCTCTTCGGGGAGCTTCAGCGAATCGAGCAACTCGAACTGCGGGAGTTTTTGTTCGGGCATCAGGGCAGTTCAAAGGGGAGCAGGTCCATTATCACGGATTTGTCTTCATTTCCCATCCAGGGTTGAGAGTCATCGGTCACGTGATCACGAGACAGTTCTGCAACGTGCCGCGAGTAGGCCAGTCGCCGTGACGATGTCGATGTCCGCGATCAGCAATCCTTCCTCACCGTAGGGTTGGTAGCTGAGGAGTGTCCCATCCGGCCGGGCGATCGCCGATGTGGTCGGAGAGCCGGGACTCGCGCAATTCACGGTGGCGAAATAGCAGGTATTCTCTGCGGCGCGGCATAGGGCCGCCTTCTCGTGAAAGGTATTCGCAGGATCCGCGTAGGTTGTTGGCCGGTAGGAATCCCCCTCCGCTTCGCCGAAGTGCGGGTGAAAGACAAGGTGTGCTCCACGCCGAGCGGCCCAGCGAACCGTCTCCGGATAGCGCCAGCCTTCGTGGCAGATCACAATGCCGAAGGTCACGGGGCCGGCTTGAAACATGCGGCGGCCAGAGCCCGGTGTGTAAGCGCCTTCTTCCGAGGGATCGAGCTGGACCTTGTCCTGAAATCCCGCCATCGATCCGTCCTGATTGATCACCAGTGCGGTCAAGACCGGTGCGCCGTCAACCAAGCGTTCGGTCCCGAGCACTACGGTGAGACTTGCCTTGGCGGTTGCCGCGGCGATGACGGACCAAGCACGTTCGAGGAACTTCGGATCGTGAGGCTTCACGTTCTTGCCGATTCGATAACCGGGGACGAAGCATTCCGGAAAGCAGATGATCCGTGCCCCCTGCTTCGAGGCTTGAGCGATGGCCTGCTGTGCGAGCGTGATCGACTCCTCGGGGGTGGCCGCCAACCGGAGATTGGCGAGTGCGATGCGAACCGGGTTCAGGACTTCATTGCTCATTGCGAGACTCCAGTTGAAGTGGGTGTCTTCATCGTGAGGCGCTTCTCGAAACAGTCACTTCGCTCGTTACCGACGCAACAATCAGGTTTCCTCGCGAGATCGAATTCGGTCTGACGTCAATCGTGCTTGTTTTTGATTTCCGCGAATCACTCCCGGCTGAGATCCTTTGATCGACCAGTCCTCGCCCATGTGCTCACCAACGATGAGTGCAAAGGTGGCGAAATCATCAAGGTCTCGAAACATGTTTGATGCGATTGAGATTTTTGTCCCATGCTCCGAATCGAGACATGTGACTTCGTAGATATCCATGAATGAAATTTTCCCAGACCAAATGGTTGCCGTCAGGTCGTGCCAACGGATGCGGATGATCTCGGCGGTGAATCTCCCTTTGGGGAGGAACAGCCCGTTATCGGTGATGACAATCTGCTGCGGGTGACTTCGACGGTAGATTCCAAGAATCATGATCAATATGCACGGCAGCATGATCACCGGACAGACCACGAACGTCACAGTCTCGGGCGAGAGCTTAAACCCCTTAATGATGATTCCAGCATTGAACCCAACGGCCCGAACGAGGAGGACTCCTGCCACGAGAAACAGAAACGGGATGAAGCCGTACAAAACGAATTTCGGAATGCCGCCATATTCCGACTGAAACAGGACTTCACGTTTTTTGCTTGGGTGCGAGTCATTAGGTCGATCGTGCATTTTGAGAAGCCTCGCTGAGGATATCGCCTCTTTTAGAATGTATTACTTGCCTTCGAGCTTCAGCAGCTTGATCGCGTTGCCTCGGAAGATTTTGTACTGCACCTCTTCGGGGAGTTTCAGCGAATCGAGCAACTCGAACTGCGGGATTTTTTGTTCGGGCATCAGGACGTCGGTGCCGAACAGCAGTTGGTCGGCGTTGCGGATCAGGAACTCGCGGCCGAAGTCCGGGTCGCGAGCGATCGCTTTTTCGCCCCCCGGTTCGGAGAGGTCGCCGTACAGGTTCGGATATTTTTTCAGCAGCCGGTCGAGTGCTCCGCCGGGGGCGATTTTCTTGGGGACTTCGGGATAGCGGCCGAAGTCCTCGAACGTCGC
>JANMIF010000507.1:0-6619 GCA_031375695.1 Planctomyces sp. | reverse complement strand
GAAGTGGCCGCCTGGGAACTCGCACGCAACGCAGAGCAAGTCCGAATCAACTGGCAGTTCACCACCGCCGATGCTCGAATCAAGCTCAAAAGACTCTATCCTGTGATCGAACCGATCAACTTAAAAATGGCGGACCACTAGCGTCCTGCGGCTAATAAAGTGCGTCATCCTCGTCTGCACTGAGAAAAACGCCCACTGGCTCGCCTGATCGGTCAAATGTTTAGCGGTCTGTACTCTTCAAGCCGACCGATAGCCGATAAATTCTTGGGCGACTGAAATCCCGGTCGAAGCTTGCTCAAGGAAGGCCCGGACAATGCGACAGCTCACGACGAAACTTGTCTTGGTCGTGATCGGTGTGTTGAGCGCGGCGTCGTTTGCGATCGCGTGCGATTTTTGTGGGCCGGCTCAATCACCCTTGGGCGAGAAGCTGGCGAAATCGGATGTGGTCGTGTTGGCGAAGTGGGTGTCTGCGATTCCGGCCAAAGGGGCCTCGCAAGGTTCGACGAAGTTTGTGTTGGTCGAACAACTCGGCGGCAAAAAGAAAGAACTCAAGTTTGCGGCGGGCTATGAGATCAAGTTTCCACGTGAATCACGAGCGAACCCGAATGAACGGTGCGTACTCTTCGGTTTCGATCGCGATGAAGAATTGACTTGGGAAACTCCGCAGCCGGTGACCGATGCTGCGATCGCGTACCTCCGCGAAGCTCCGCCGTTCGACCAGCCGATCCGCGAGCGATTGGTCTATTTTCTGAAGCATCTCGAATCGCCCGACCCGCTGATTTCGATGGACGTGTTTGCCGAATTCGGCTGTGCCCCGTCGAAAGATGTCATCGCGATCGCTCCCCATTTTGATCGGACCCGGCTGCGTGAGATCGTGGCCAGCGACAAGACGTCGAGTGCTCGGCTCGGCCTGTACGGCATGATGCTGGGCCTGTGCGGCGACAAGTCGGCTGCTCGGCTGCTTCGCGAACGCCTTGATCGTCCACAGAAAGATCAATACCTGCTCGGCCTGGATGGCATGACGTTTGGCTATTTGTTGCTGGCCGGCTCCGCGGGATTGGACGAACTCGACAAGATCAAGCTCAATGGCGATGAGAAAAATTTTAATCACTGCAATGCCACGATGTCCGCATTGCGAGTGATGTGGACTGACGGACAAGACCGCATTCCGCGCGAGCGGTTGAAGCAGTCGATGCGGCGTCTGTTGGATCATCCCCAATTAGCCGATTTGGCCATTGCCGATTTGGCCCGCTGGCATGATTGGACGGTGATGGATCGACTCATGGAGATGCATGCGAGTGTCGGCAAAACTGACAAGCACATTCGAGTGGCCATCGTCCATTACATGTTCACGGCTGCGGGCGGTGAATCGAAGCGGACGGGAGTCGGAAAATCTCAGAAGAAGGTTGAGCAAATCAAAGCGGAAAAGCCCGCCGCCGTGACAGCGCAAGCCAAAGCCCATCTGGCGACACTGCGGAAACGTGATCCCACAATCGTTCAAAACGCGGAGCGGTTCTTTCGGCTCGATTGACTCCTGGATCGTCATGAATCGTGAATCACAAATCGCCGAGGCGGCGGCATTGGCTGGCGGTGAGATTGTCGCCCGGTACTTTCGCGATTGGTCGAACGTCCCCAGCGAGACCAAAGCGGGCGAACTGAGTTACAACCGCGTTTCGGTTGCCGACATTCAGTCCGAACAAGCGATCGTGGAAGTGATCCGCCGCGAGTTTCCGACTCACGCGATTCTGGGCGAAGAGTCACAAGCCGCGCCGTTGGACAATCAGCCTCACGAACAGGCCGAGCATTTGTGGATCATCGACCCGATCGACGGCACGAACAATTTTTTGCACGGGATTCCGCAGTTTGCCGTGTCGGTCGCGTACTACCGAGCCGGCGAACCACAAGTTGGAGTGATCTTCAACCCGGTGCGCAACGACTGGTTCATCGCGACTCGCGGCGGCGGAGCTTTTCACAACGGCGAGCGCATGTCGGTCGCAACCGATTCACGTTTGAGCGACGTGCTGATCGGACTCGGCTTTTACTACGACCGCGGAGCCGTGATGGAGGCGACTCTGGCGGCGATGCGCGAACTCTTCGGCCACAACATTCACTGCATTCGCCGCATGGGCGCGGCGACGCTCGACCTGTGCATGGTCGGCTGCGGTCAGTTGGGCGCATACTTCGAGTATGAACTCTCGCCATGGGATTTCGCTGCCGGCCGCCTGTTCGTGGAAGAGGCTGGAGGCCAAGTCAGCACCTGCGACAACCACCTACTCCCGCTAAAGAAAACGCACATCCTCGCCACCAATGGACGACTTCACGACGCGATGCTCAACATTGTCCGGCGGCATCTGCCGCGTTGAGTTCGCTCCTGGCCATCAATTCCGAGGCGGGATACATTCATTCTTGCCGCTGCGGGAATGAAGTGGCGGTTTCTCAGGGCACTATTTAAGTCAGCGATTTTTGATTGGAATGACTCATGTCGATTCGCAAAGGCATCATCCTCGCCGGAGGTTCCGGCACTCGGCTCTACCCGGCGACGCAGGTCATCAGCAAGCAGTTGTTACCTGTGTTCGACAAGCCAATGGTGTATTACCCGTTGGCCACGCAGATGCTGGCGGGGCTAAGGCACATCCTCGTCATCAGCACCCCGCATGATTTGCCGCTGTATCGCAAGTTGTTACGGGATGGCAGCCAGTGGGGCATGCAATTCGAATACGCCGAGCAACCGAATCCCGGCGGACTGTCGCAGGCGTTCTTGATCGGTGAAGACTTTCTTGCGGGCGATCCGGCCTGCTTGATTCTCGGCGACAACATTTTCTACGGGCATCAGCTTTCGCAGCAGTTGCAGCACGCGACCGAGCGTGACACTGGCGCAACCGTCTTCGCGTATCACGTCCGCGATCCCGAACGGTACGGCGTCGTCGAATTGAATTCGACCGGCAAGGCGATCAGCATCGAAGAGAAGCCAAAGCAGCCGAAGTCGAATTTTGCTGTCACCGGCTTGTACTTCTACGACCGTCACGTCTGTGAGTACGCCAAACAACTAAAACCCTCGCCGCGCGGCGAGTTGGAAATTACGGACCTCAACCGCGTGTATCTCGAACGGGGCGAACTGCAAGTCGAGACATTCGGCCGCGGTTCGGCGTGGCTCGACACAGGGACTCACGAATCGCTGATCGAGGCCAGCACGTTCGTGCATGTGTTGGAAACTCGGCAAGGCTTGAAGATCGCTTGCCCGGAAGAAATCGCCTGGCGTATGAAGTGGATCGACGATGCCCAGGTCCACAAGTTGGCCGAACCGATGAAGAACAACAGCTACGGGAAGTATTTGTTGGAAATGATCGCACGCGGTGATTGAGTCAAGCCGCGAATTCTTTCCCGGTCTTTGCACGAGGGCGTTTCCATGACGCGACGCAAACGATTGAGTTGTTGGTTCGCACTGCTTCTGACGTTTGGAGTCGGTGTGCTCGCGGACGAGCCGAATGACGGGGCAAAATCCAAATCATTGCTGGTTGGCAAAGCTCCTGTCGTGCGGTTTCCAGGCGATGGCTTTCGTGGTGAATTGCCCAAATTGACCGATGATGAAGTCCATTTAGCGAAAGCCTTGCGGCAAACGATTGAAAAACTTGCGGGTGAAATTGGCGAACGGAATCTACGCGAATACGGCAAGCTCTGTGACGCGGCCAATTGGCTGGAGAAGTCGCTGGCTGATTCCGGTTATACGGTCGAGCGGCAATCGTACCACATCGATGGCCAAGAGTGTTCGAACCTGATCGTGGAGCGGGCTGGCAACATGCATCTCGATGAAATCATCGTGATTGGAGCGCATTACGACAGCGCGGTCGGAGCACCTGGTGCGAATGACAACGGATCGGGGACTGCGGCACTGTTGGAGTTGGCGAATCGTTTCGTGAAGATCAAGCCTGAACGCACACTGCGGTTCGTGTTCTTCGTCAACGAAGAGCCGCCGCATTTTCAATCGGACACCATGGGTTCGCTGGTTTACGCGAGACGCTGCAAGGCGAGGAAAGAAAACCTCACAGCGGTACTCAGCCTGGAAACGATGGGGTATTACTCGGATGAGGACGGGAGTCAAAACTACCCGCCGCCGCTGGGAGCGCTGTTTCCGAAGACTGGCAATTTCATTGGCTTCGTCGGCAATGTCGATTCCGGGCTGCTGGTTGAACGCGTGTTGAACTCGTTCCGAAAGCACGCGATGTTCCCGTCGGAAGGGACTTCGTTGCCGGGGACGATTCAAGGAGTCGGCTGGTCGGACCAGTGGTCGTTTTGGGAATTCGGATACCCCGGCGTGATGGTCACTGACACCGCGCCCTTTCGATATCCGCACTATCATCGCCCGACTGACACACCCGACAAACTCGATTATGACCGGCTGGCACGAGTCGTGGCTGGGTTGGAGAAAGTGATTGGCGACCTCGCGAATCGGCCGTGCCAACCGGCAACGTGGAGTCGGTTAAGACGCCGAAATAGAACCCGCTGAAGAAAATCAAATAGCGCAGTTGGCCACCAGGCCGGCCCGGTGTGGTTCAGGTCGAAGAGACGCTGTTTTCACGACGAATCTGCCTTGCGAAGCGGTCCAAGCCGCGGCGAGTTAGGTGATCGTAAACGGTCCAGCGTTTGTGAGCTTCATCGAGTCCGTTCAGGACACCGAAAATCACCGCCCCCAGCGTGATGCTGGCGACTTCAACAACTCGCAGCGGCAAAGCAAATGGACGCAGGTCGCAGAAAATCTCATGGCGACTGCAGTACTCGCCGAACTTTTCCCCTTGATAGCGAAACTCGACGCCGGCGAAATCAGAACTCCATTCGTAGTCGAACGGCCCGTATTCGCGACGGCGATGAGTCACCCAAAAACGCGAACCATCAAAGGTGATGCCGTGAGTACTCATCGCAAAGTGTCGTCCTGACGATTGGATCGTTCATTCCCAATCGGCAAAGTTCACCGGCTGACACCAGTCAATTCGGTTCGCTGAAAGAATTGTGGTGCCATGCGAGCCACGTCAGCGTTCGTTGCGTTGGATGACGTTTGTTTCGAGAAACCGCGCTAGTTTGAAGAAGTCACTCTCGCGGTCGATGTACCGGACAACTGTGACGAGCGTTTCGGGATCAACTAAATCCTGGAACGGGACGTAATGCAATTTGAACTGCCCGGAAACCGACACCATGACACCGTCGTGCTTCTCTTCCACCAAGGCTCGATAAGCCCCGACTCCCAACTGACTGCCGAGAATCACGTCAAAGGCCTGAGGCCGAGCACAGCGGACTTCATAACCGAGTTGCAAGCCATTGACCTTTCGCTTCCGGCCCGTTTGCTTTTTGAATTCCTCGGCGACGTACTTGGCCATGCGTTTGCCGAGATCGCAGCTTGAGGCCGAGATGTGTCCGAAGTCATCTCGCTCGACGTCTTTGAGCATGTTTTCTGGCAAGAACTCCGCCAGCCCTTCGGCCAACACGATGACCCCAAACTCTTTCTGCTCAACTTCCTCGCGATGCCGCATCAGGGCCACGATCTTCCCCGCGACCGTCTTGATGTCCATGATCTTGCGAATCTCAGTTGCACCAGTCTTGGGGTTCGTGACGGTTTCCGTTGTCAGCATCTTGTCGTCCAAGTCTTCGATGCTCATGACTAGGCTTGCCTCGCCGGCGATTGCCGCGCCGTAAGCCAGCCAACCGGCACTGCGGCCCATCGACTCCACGATGAAATAGGCTCGGCCCGCTTCCGCATCGGCCAGCAAATTGCGAATCTCTGAGGCCATCGTTTCAACGGCGGTGAAGAATCCAAACGTGAAATCGATCCCCTTGTAGTCGTTGTCGATTGTCTTAGGGACATGCACCACCGGAATCCGTTTGCTCCCGGGGGGCAGGGCATCCTGGAACAGCTTGATCTTGTTGGCCGTCCGAAGCGTGTCGTCGCCGCCGATCGAAACGAGAGCATCGACACCCAGCGAACAGAGTCCGTCGTACACGGTTCGCAGCTTGCCGTTCTTGCTCGGATCGCGAATGTCCTCCGGGCTATCGACTCCCTTGCCGGGATTTTCGCGAGCTGTGCCAATCATGATGCCGCCGGTATTCCGAGTTCGTCGCAACCGTTGCGAATCAAGTTTGAAGAAGTCGCGGCCTTCTTGCAGCGGTGTGTTCGAACTGAAATTGACCAGTCCGGAATACCCGTACTTGATTCCGATGACTTCAATTCCGTGTTGATTGAATGACGCGGCCGCAGTCGAAATCACCGCATTTGCCGCCGGGGCCGGTCCGCCCGAAAACAAGATCGCCACTTTCTTGATCACCGAAGGAGATGCTGTCGCCATGAGTTCATTCCGAAGAGTTTTGATGCCGAAGAATTCGCCGTGGGCTGGAGAAGCCACTGTCCACGGGCGGAGTATTGTGCGAGCGACTCTAGCAGCCAGCAAGGCTTGCCTCACTTTCGATTGCGGTGAAAAGTCGCAGTCCAAATTGCACGGCGGGCTAATTTTTCAATCTGCGGAATATGTAGCTCCGCCCCTTGTGACCGGGATGCTGGGCTAAAGCCGTGTTTTCCCGGTGATTATCGAATCATGCTGGCCACAAGGGCCAGACCTACAGATTGCCCAAAGCA
>JANMIF010000455.1:0-43684 GCA_031375695.1 Planctomyces sp. | reverse complement strand
CGGCGGGCTGAACATTCACAGCAAACCCTTCCCATTCTCCCGAACAAACAATCGCCAGCCGACATCTGGCTCGCGAATTCACACAGAATCTCTTGCGTATTCTGCGCTATGCTTCCAACAAGGCAAATTGGCCCGCCGTGGCTTCGGGATCGGGGTCGGAAGACAACGCTTGGTCTTGGCAGTTACAACACGCATGCTATGGCGATTCAATTTGACTGCCCGTATTGCACCGCGACGATCCGAGTTCCCGACAACGCGGCCGGGAAAAAGGGAACCTGTCCGCAGTGCCAGACGAAAATCATCGTGCCGACGCCGAAGGGACCGCCGGAAGAGAGTCCTCCCAGTCCTGTCGTGTCCGCACCGAATTTCCTGCCAGCTGCTGCACCGCCAACGTCGATGCCGTTTATCGGGATGCCGTCACCGGGTTTTGCTCCGCCGATGATGATGATGCCTGCCCCGATGTTTTATCCGCAGCCGGATGGCCCTGTTGCCGATGTCAACTCGGACGACGATCGCCTAGCGAAAGCTCGCGCGGCCCGCAAAAAGCGCGAAGCTCAGAAGCGGAAAATGATTTGGGGTGGAATCGCACTGGTGGTCGTAATCACTGGGGCTGTGGGCGGGTTCATGCTCATAAACAAGAACAAGCCGAATCCGTTGTCAGGTGATCTGACAGCAACGCTGCTCGTCGACGGCAAGCTTGAGCCAGCGAAGTTCTTTCGAGACGAAATCAAGATCGACAGCGAATTGCTCGACGCGGCGCTGAAGCAGTTGGAGAAGCGGCCGGTCAAATTGCTCAGCGAACGAATGCGGATGCAGATTCGAGGAGGTGCCGACGGCCTGCAAATTTCGCTCACGCCGGGCCAGGCGGACTTGATCGCCGTTCCGATCGCTCAACATAAAAATCTGGCGAATTGGTCGAAGCGTGAAGGGGGCAAGCTGGCGGATCGTCATCGCAAGGAGTTGGCTCAAACGGCGACGGAGTTCGTGCAAGAGTGGATTGAGGCGGACGCTCGCGGCGACAAGAAACCGGACTTCGGCCGCTTTCACGACGAACTGGGACTGACTTCGTTGGCGATGGGCCTGGGCAGCGAAGCGGTCGCGATCATCAACGGTGTCGAGCATCGTTGCATCGCCGAGCAGTCGGGTGCGTTGTATTTCCTGTTGCCGCAAGGGACCAAGCGTTTTGAGTTGCACGGACATGAAGACGCCAAAGGGCGAGCGGTCTTCACCGGCCGATTCAAAGTTCGCGTCACCGAAGTGGATTCCATTAAGAAGTCAAAGAAGACTGAGGAAATGGAGGACGATGACAAGCCCTCCGAATCCACCAAAGACGCATTCGGACGCCCGGCGGCAAATGATCCAGCCGCTGCGGGTGAGATGCGGAAGTGAGCGGCATTGCGGCGGGAATACAAGCCCGAAGCGCAAGCGAGTGCGTACCACGGAAACCACTGGCTTGCGCTTCGGGCTTGTATTCCCGCTTTGCCACGCTTCCCCCGGCGAGGCGGCCCGCTTAGAAAACCGCAGCGAGGAACTCGTGCCAGTGCGAGTGAACCTGTTGAAACAATTCACAACCAACTTCCTTGAGGAGACAAATTCATGAACACCCCTCAGCAATCCCGACGTGATTTCCTGACTTCCTCCACGACAGCGGCCCTTTCGGCAACTGCAGTCGCTCAATTGAGTCTGTCTTCCGGCGCATTTGCGGCCGGCAGCGATGAAATCAAAGTTGGCTTGGTCGGCTGCGGTGGTCGCGGGACCGGTGCGGCCGGGCAGGCACTCAGCACGGAAGGGGCCGTCAAGTTGGTCGCGATGGGCGATGCGTTTGGCGATTCGCTCAACGGCAGCCTGAACAATTTGAAGAATCAGCACAAAGACCGGGTCGCGGTAGCGGACGATCACAAGTACGTCGGCTTCGATGCTTACAAGAAAGTCATCGACAGTGATATCGACCTCGTTATCCTCGCCACGCCTCCCGGCTTCCGCCCGCCCCACTTTGAATACGCGGTCTCGAAAGGCAAGCACGTTTTCATGGAGAAGCCGGTTGCTGTCGATGGTCCCGGCGTTCGCAAAGTTTTGGAATCCGTGAAGATCGCCAAGGAGAAAAACCTCAAGGTTGGCGTCGGCCTGCAACGGCATCATCAAGATGCCTATCTCGAAACCATCAAGCGAATTCATGACGGTGAGATCGGCGATGTCATTGCCATGCGGTGCTATTGGAATAACCCCGGTGTGTGGGATCCGCGGATTACTCACGAGCAGGCGAAATCCGAAATGGAATACCAGCTTCGCAATTGGTACTACTACTTGTGGCTGTGCGGCGATCACATTTGCGAGCAGCACATCCACAACCTCGACGTCTGCAACTGGGTCAAGAACGGGCATCCGGTGATGGCGCGCGGCATGGGAGGCCGGCAGGTGCGAGTCGACAAAAAGTATGGCGAAATCTACGACCACTTCGCGGTCGAGTATCAGTATGCCGACGGCTCGTGGATGTTCAGCCAATGTCGACATCAGCCGAACGTTTGGAACAGCGTGTCGGAATATGCTCACGGATCGAAGGGCCATAGCGATGTCAGCGGCCATGCGATCAACGCCGGCAGTGAGAAATGGCGATTCCGTCGCGACCCGTCGGTCAAGCGAACCGACCCATACCAAGTCGAGCACGACGATCTCTTCGCCGCGATTCGCAACAACACCCCCTACAACGAAGGGGAAAACGGAGCGAACAGCTCGTTGACCGCAGTCCTCGGCCGCATGGTGGTTTACTCCGGCAAGGAAGTGACTTGGGAACAAGCGCTGAATTCCGACCTCGATACGATGCCCAAGGGAGATCTGTCGTGGGAGACCGCTCCGCCAACGAAACCCAACAGCAATGGCGAGTACTTGATCCCTACTCCGGGCATCACCAAAGCCGTTTGATTTCGCCGGCGCAGCAGGCAAACGGGGGGCGATAGCCCCCTGGTTTGCAGTACTTGGCTTGCAAACATTGTTGGCCGCAAAATCACCAGGGGCTAACGCTCCCCGTTCGCCAGCGTTCTGTCAGGCTGAAACGCAGGAGACTTCATGGCTCGACACATTATTCGCTACGGCATCACCCGCCTCGTCGCCGAGTTCTCGTCGAAGAACGACGACGAGATTCCTCGCGGCACGCAGGTAATCGTACGCACGGAACGTGGTGTCGAGTGGGGCGAAGTACTCTGCCCGGCCAGCGATCAAACGAAAGCGTATCTTGGCCAGACCGAGGAATCAGGGCGCATCCTGCAAATCGCCACGGCCGAAGATAGCCGCAAGCGAGATCAACTGCGGCAGACCGAGCGCCAGGATTTCACCGAATGCCAGCGGTTCATCAACGAACGCCACATGCAAATGGAATTGGTCGATGTCGAGCGGCTGTTCAGCAACGAACGCCTGATCGTGTACTACGTCTCCGAAAAGCGAATCGATTTCCGCGACCTCGTCAAAGCCATGGCTGGTTACTTCAAGATTCGGGTCGAGATGCGGCAGGTCGGCATTCGCGACGAGGCCAAACTGCTGGCCGATTACGGCGATTGCGGCAAGCCCGTCTGCTGCAACACACATCTCCGCGAGATGCCGCCGGTCACGATGAAAATGGCCAAGCTGCAAAAGGCCACACTTGATCCGAGCAAAATCTCAGGACGTTGTGGCCGCCTGAAATGTTGCTTGCGGTACGAATACGAAACCTACGAAGAGCTGCAACGCGAACTGCCCCCCGTCGGCGCGACGGTGATCACAAAAGCTGGACAAGGTCGAGTCTTGGCCCAAGAAATTCTCGCTCAAAAGCTGATGATTGCCTACGACGACACACGCCGCGTGCTGGTCGATGCCACTGACGTCCTCACGGTCATCAGCACTCGCAGCCAAGGTGGCAAGCCCGCCCGCGCCGAACCAGTCCCTCCGACGGAAAGCGCGTGAGCCACGCAAGTTCGAAGAATTCGTCTGATCTATCGATGAAGCCTTGATTGAGGCTGACTAGGGAATCTGGATTGATCACGACGTGGAGTGAAGCATGATCGAATGGCTGGAAGATGTCGCGACGCTGGACCCGAATTTAACGTTGGGGTTGATGGCTGGTCGGTTGGGGGTGGCGGCAGTCTTGGGGTTGATCATAGCGGTCGTGTATTTCGGATCGCAGCGGCGGACAGCGGGCGAAGTCTTTCCAGTCGCGGCCACGATGGTATTGCTGACGATTTTGGTAGCGATGACCACGCTCGTGATCGGCAACAACGTGGCGCGAGCCTTCAGCCTCGTCGGTGCTCTTTCGATCGTGCGGTTTCGGACGATTGTGGACGACACACGCGATACGGCATTCGTGATCTTCGCGGTCGTGGTCGGGATGGCTGTTGGGGCGGGCGATCTGCGAGTTTGCATCGCCGGTGTGCCGATCGTCGCGGCGACGTCGCTGTTGCTGCACTCAATCGAAAAACATTCCAAACGATTAGTCTCGGAACGGAAGTTGGAAGTCCGAATCATTCGCGATGGTGACCCGAACGCACTGCTCGCCGCTGCGTTCGCCGAACACCTGGCAACTCACCGGCTCGTCAGTGCCACGACCGCCAAGCAAGGGCAGTCCATTGAGTTGCGGTATCTCGTCCGATTGACTCATGCCGATGGCGTGTTGGTGTTACTGCGGTCGTTGCAGGCGATCGTCGGGGTTGAGAGTGTTGAGATTAACGGGGTTTGAACAGTCACAATGGCCAGGATGATGCAGGTGAGAATGATGGATCGATCGCATAGGACGATTCGAAACGTTTGCGGCTTGGCATGGCTGTTGTTTGTTGTCTCATCGCTGCTCGCGGAGGAACCGGCCAAGCCGAAGCCGGATGACAGCGAGTTGTTGTTCAAGGGCGACAATTTTCTACGGCTGAAGATTGAAGTCTCGACAGAAGATGCTGAAAAAATCAAAGCCGACGGTCGACCGTATGTCAAAGGGACGATCATCGAGAATGATGCGGTCACGTACAAAAATGTCGGAATCAAGTTGAAGGGAGCAGCCGGGAGTTTTCGGGAATTTGAGGATCGCCCGGCGCTGACGATCAACTCAGATAAGTTCAAGAAAAAGCAGGCATTTCATGGGCTGGATAAGTTTCATCTGAACAACTCGGTGCAGGATGAGTCATATTTGTGCGAACTGATTTGCTCGGAAATCTTTCGAGCGGCCGGTGTCCCGACGCCGCGAGCGACTCATGCTCGCGTGTGGCTGAATGGGCGGGATGTGGGGTTGTATGTGCTCAAGGAAGGTTTTGATTCGCGGTTTCTGAAGCGGCACTTCGCAAAGACGGACGGGAATCTGTACGACGGCGGGTTCTTGCAGGACATCGACGCGAATTTGGAAAAGGATGCGGGCGATGGCCCGGACGATCACAGCGACTTGCACGCGATCGCCGAGGCGGCTCGCGATCCCGATCCAAACAAACGAGCGACTCGCGTGGCGGAGTTGATTGATATTGAGGCGTTTCTGACGTTCATGGCGGTCGAACGGATGACGTGTCATTGGGACGGCTACTGCTTGAACATGAACAACTATCGCGTGTACTTCGATCCCGGACGAGCGATCGCTCCCGGTGAGAGCAACGCGAAGACACCTGCTCTCGGCGAGAGCGGGCTAAACTCGCGAGCGGTCTTTTTTCCGCATGGCATGGATCAAATGTTTGGCGATCCCGGAATGGGACTGTTTGATCATCCGCATCCGCTGTTGACTCAACTTGTGATGCAAAACAATGCACTGCGGAAACGTTATCGCGAGAAAATCCGTTCGCTGCTGCCGCTGTTTTCTCCGCCGGATAAGTTGTTGGCTCGATGCGACAACATCGCCGCACGGCTGAAGCCGGTGTTGGCTGAGATCAGCGAAGAGGCCGCCAACGCACATGCCGACCGGGTACGTGAGCTGAAAGAACGGATCACAGCGCGGGCCGAGAATTTGAAAGAACAAATCGAACAGCCGGACCAGGAGCCAGAACAATTCGAAAAGGGCGGCGTGCTGAAGTTGGCTGACTGGAATCCGGCGAGTGAAGTCGAAGACGCGAAGCTTGAAGAGGTCGAACTTCCCGGCGGCAAGAAAGGCTTGTCGATCACGGCCGGGCCGAGCGGTCAGTGCGTGGCATCGTGGCGTCGGCGCGTATTGCTCGGCGCGGGAACGTATAAGCTCGTGGCAACGTGCCGCACGAAGGGTGTGATCCCGCTCGACGACAACGACAACAGCGCGGCGGGCGTTCGCACCTCGAAATCAGAACGCAACACGCAAGTGCTGGGGACATCGACGAAGTCGGTTGAGTTCCAATTCACCGTCGTCGAAGACCGCCGCGAAGTTGAATTCGTCGCGGAACTGAAAGCTCGCAAAGGGCAAGCGATCTTCGAAGGGGATTCGCTGCGGCTGATTAAGGTCAAATCGAAGTAACATCAACAACCGGAAGCGTCAGCGAGGGCGAGCGCTCGACGCGTCTTGAAATTGAGTCTAGCGGAACGCTCACCCTCGCTGACGCTTCCGGTTGTTGTGATTTAAAGGGACCGCGCTTGTCGCACGACGATTGGATTTTGGCGGCATTGATGTTGGCCGTGTCGTTGTTGTATTCGTCGGTGGGGCACGCGGGATCGTCGGGGTATCAGGCGGCAATGGCGGTCATGGGGTTGTCCGCGGTCGTGATGAAGCCGACGGCGCTGGTACTCAATATTTGCGTGGCGTCGATCGCGTCGTGCCAGTTCGTCCGAGCCGGCCGGTTTTCGTGGAAGCTCTTGTGGCCTTTCACGATCACCGCAGTGCCGTTGAGCTTTTGGGGTGGGTCGTTCAAGCTCAACGATTCGTTTTACAAACCGCTGGTCGGTGTCGTGGTGCTCGTGTCAGCAATTCGCATGTTGCGGGAGATACGTCGGCCAGATGACGGAGTCGTTCGGCTGCCGAATCTGCCAGTTTGTTTGTTGTCGGGCGCGATCATCGGTCTCTTGTCAGGCGTGACTGGGACCGGCGGCGGGATTTTTCTGACGCCGCTGCTGCTGTTCACTCGCTGGGCCGATGCCAAAGTCGCGAGCGGAGTATCGGCGGTTTTCATCCTGCTGAATTCTCTGTCCGGATTGGCGGGAACATCGCTGACCGGAGCCTCGTTTCCGCCAGCGCTGCCAATTTGGTGCGGAGTAGTCCTGATTGGCGGTCTGATCGGATCGCACTTCGGCAGCCGCAAATTCAATTCGCCGACGCTGCGTTTCTTGCTGGCGATCGTGTTGATCACGGCGAGCTTCAAGCTTTTTCAGCCGTTGTGGAAGCCGGTATCGCCGCTGTCTGCCAGCAAAGGTTGTGACTCCGTCCCGACCGGTTTTTCACGGAAGCCGCTGTCGCATCCCGATGGTCGGGACGGTATACCAAACTACGCGGTCCTAACGATCATTCCGATTGCTTCGACAGTGTCGTGATCGCTCGATTTGACTCACAGCAATCTTGACCTAGCTTTCGACGATGTTTTGCGCCGGCAACCGACCGCTTCGGTGCGGCGAATCATTCGATCTGTGAGAGATTCTACGATGGCTGCGGCAACTGCGGTGAAAGAGACACGACCGGCACCGCCCACGGTGCGGCGCGACGACGTAAACTCGACGGTTCGCATCGCGAATGCGCCGACCGATTCAGTTGACAAAGTCCAGGCATTGTCCAGCGTCGGCAAGCTCAAGCCAGAACTCGTCAAATCTCTGCTGGCCGACGCTCCCGAACGGAGCGACGTGACGCCCGTCGCGTGGAAGGACAAACGCCTCAGTGATCTGTTCCAGCGAGTCAACAAACTGCTCGGCAGCAATCCCAGCGAGACCGGCGTGTATCGGCCGGAATCTCCCGCGACGCTTGAGGCTTCCGGGCTGACACGGCAAGACGTCGAACTGCTGATCTTGAAGTACGTGTACTCGCGCGGCTCGGCATCCGGGCGGCAAGTCTGTCAGCAAATCAAGCTTCCATTTCAGATCGTTGAGCCGATCGTTCGCGAACTGAAATTCGAGTATTACCTGTCGCTGTCGGGACCGGCCGAGGCGGGTGATTTTCAATATGACATCACTGAGACCGGACGCGATCGAGCTCGCCGGGCTAGCGAAGAATGCACGTATTTCGGAGCCGCACCGGTTCCGCTCAGAGATTACCTCACGGCCATGGCGGCTCAGAGTATCGCCAAACAAACGGTCAATGCCGAATCGCTGCACGCCGCGTTCGCCGATCTGATCATGAACAAGAAAATGCTCGATCGGCTTGGCCCGGCGATCAACTCTGGCCGCGGGATGTTTCTGTACGGCGAACCGGGCAACGGCAAAACCAGTATCGCCGAACGGATCACCCGCTGCTTCGGTTCCACGATCTGGATTCCGCGGGCGATCGGCATTGATGGCGACATCATCCGCGTCTTCGATCCGGGGACTCACGAAGAAGTGACCAGCAATCAAGACGGGTTGTTCGACCTCACCGGCGTGGATCAACGTTGGGTGCAAATCGTGCGACCGACCGTCGTGGCTGGCGGCGAATTGACGATGTCCGAACTTGAAGTCACGCAAAACAAGACGACCAAAATCTGCGAAGCCCCGCTGCAATTGAAGAGCAACTGCGGCACGTTCGTCATCGACGATTTCGGCCGCCAGCGTATGCCCGTCACGGAGTTGTTGAATCGTTGGATCGTGCCGCTCGAAAAACGCTACGACTATTTGAATCTTCCCAGCGGAAAAAAAGTCCAGGTTCCGTTCGATCAGCTCATCATTTTTTCGACGAACCTCGAACCGAAACAGCTTGTGGACGGAGCCTTCCTCCGCCGCATTCCGTACAAGATCGAAGTTGTCGATCCGACCGAAGAGGAATTCCACAAGATCACGCAAGTCGTCTGCCCGCATTACGGCTTTGAATACGACCGCGACGCCGTCGATTACCTGCTGGAAACGCACTATCACCCAACAAACCGCCCGCTCCGTTCGTGCCAGCCGCGCGACCTCGTGCTGCAAGTGAAGAATTTCTGCACGTATCACAACCTGCCGAAAAAACTCACTCCCGAAGCGTTCGATTCCGCCGTGAGTAACTACTTCTCGGTGATGTGAGTTATAGGTGTGCCGGAGAACCGTTCGAGTTCTCGTAAGGCCGTCGGCGATGCGCTCGGCTTAGCGAGGTCATGCGGACCGTCAGCGCGAGTCGCTCTAGATGATGTCGTCGCATTGCCCGATCGATCCTCCGCTCGCAACGAATTGGACAGCTTTTCGATTTGCGATTCTATCTGCAAAAAGACCGCAACTAATTCCGGGTCGAACTGCGTACCGGCTGCGAGTCGGATCGTTTCAACGCACTGCTTGTGGGGGAAGGCGGGTTTGTAGACTCGCGGTGACGACAGCGCGTCGTACACATCAGTGATGGCCACAATTCGCGCGGCCAGCGGAATGGCCGTGCCGCGCAGGCCGAACGGATACCCCAGCCCGTCCCAGCGCTCGTGGTGAGACAGAGCGATCTCGTGAGCCATCTGCAAAAAGTTCGACACTCCCAGCGTCGTCTCCAAGCGGCTCAGACACTCGCTGCTAATCAGCGGATGCCGCTGCATCTCGCGCCGCTCGGCGGGCGACAGTGATCCCGGCTTGAGCAGGATCTTGTCGGCAATCCCGACCTTGCCGATGTCGTGCAACATCGCACTGACTTCGATCCTCCGCACAAACTCCGGCGTGACGATGTGACAAAACTTCGGATGCTTCACCAATTCTGTGGCCAGCTCGCGTGTGAAGACTCGAATTCGAATCAAATGCTCGCCGGTCGCTTCGTCTCGTGATTCGCTGAGATGCGCGAGCCCCAGCATCACCGCTTGCTGAGTTCGCTCCAAGTCATCGTGCAACCGCAGCCACGAGGCCGGGTTTTCAGCCACTATGGATTTCGCTCGCTGCCGCAACAACCACCAAGTACCGACGCACAACATCGGCAAACCAGCGAATGTCAAAAAAGCCGCTGACTGGATCACGTTGATCGGTTCCGCGCAACAAAACTTGTCCTGAAACCAGCCGCCCGCCGACGTTTCGGCTTCGCGGGGTCGCTTGTATTGGGAATTAGTTCGACTTGCGCAAGGCTCATCATTACCAGGAAATTCCGAAGGCTGGCGTTTGGCAAAGTCTGCCAGACGTGTCGATCATGCCGGTCAGCAAAGAGGCAACGGTCACGAAGGAAACCTGGTAAACGCGAGTCGCGGTGATTGTTAGTTGCACGGCCTCTTGCAAAAATTCACACGAACGAGGGCTCTACATCTTGCCACACAAATTGATCATCGACGCAGACCCCGGCATCGGCGATGCGATTGCCGTCGCAGTCGCCTTGCTCGACCCGGATTTGGATGTCGTGGCGCTGACCGCGACCGCCGGATGTGTCACGGGGCACGTCGCCTCGCGAAACTTGCAAGCGATCATCGAACTGCTGGATCCGCCGAAATGGCCGCGACTGGGCGCGTCGGAGGCGGAACTCCCCTGCCCTGGCGGCGATATCGTGCCGGGATTTCTTGATCCTGTCTTGCTCAACGGTCGTACTGGTTTGGGCGACGCCGGCATCCCGGTGGCCGAACTACACAAGCCGCATGAAGCGGTCAAGCTGATGACCGAGTTGGTCCGGAAACATCCGCAAGAAATCACATTACTGACGCTAGGCCCGTTGACGAATGTGCTCGCCGCGCAAGAACGCGATCCTGAATTTCTGTCGCTGCTGCGTCAGTTGGTTTGCCTGGGCGGTTCGGTCGGCGCTGGAGGCGACGCGACGGCCGCAGCCGAGTTCAACATCTTCGCCGATCCGGAAGCCGCCAACACCGTGCTGAAGTTTCCCGCCACGAAAACACTCGTCCCGCTAGATGCGACGCAATCGCTCGTTATGAACTACGATCAATTCTCGCGTCTGTCGGACATCCGCATCGCGCGTGCCGGACGCATGTTGACCGACTGGATGCAATTCGGCCTTCGAGCCTCACATGAGCATCTCGGCCTGGAAGGTTTCACGCTGCACGAACTCGGAGCCGTGGTGGCAATCACTCAAGAGCGGCTGATTCAAAGCAGCTCGATGTCGCTCGACATCGAAACACAAACCGGCCTGTGCCGCGGCGTCACCGTCTTCGACCGCCGTCCCTCGCGACAACCCCGCAACAACATCGACGTCGTCGAAGCCATCGATCCGCAAGGCGTCCTGGATTACCTCGGCCGCATCTTGCGACGCATCGAGATTTGACCTGGTTTTGGCTCGTAGCAGAAGTCGTGAGACTTCGGACCGAACACTTACCAGATCGGCTACAAACGCTTCGCAGTTTGCGACCAACTCATCGCATCCGCTTCGGTGTCCGACTTGCTTTGTTGCGGGATTTCCGGCGATGTCGTTTCTTCAGCAACCGCACGATCGCTGAGATCGACGTGGATCGTCAACTTTTCGCCACGTCGCATGACCGACATGCGAACTCGTTTGCCGACCGGCGACAGGCTCACCAAGTTGATCAGATGGTTTTCGTCGAGGATGTCGATGCCGTCAAAGCTCAGGATGACATCGTCCTTTGTCAGCTTGGCTCGTGATGCTGGCGTGTTCGGATAAATCGCGAGCACTCGCGCACCGCGAGCACGGTCCAACTTCAACGCCCGCGCTTTCGACGCATCGAATTCCGGGTCAAGCTTCACGCCGAGATACGCTCGATACACTTTGCCATATTCGAGCAGTTGGTCCACGACGCGAGCTACGAGATTGCTCGGAATGCTGAAACCGATTCCTTCGTTGCCGCCGCTGTTGGACGCGATCGCCGTGTTGATTCCGACCACTTTTCCGTTGAGATCAATTAACGGTCCGCCGCTGTTTCCCGGATTGATGGCGGCATCGGTTTGCAGAAAATCCTGATTCAAAACGCCGCGATCACCGAGCTTCAGCGACCGGCGGCTCTTGGCACTGATGATCCCGAACGTGACTGATTGGCTCAACCCAAACGGACTGCCAACGGCCAGCACGGGATGCCCGATTTCCGTGACATCACTGTCGCCCCATGCAGCGGGCGACAAGCCGTCTCCGGAAACCTTCAACACCGCGATGTCCGACGCTTCATCTTCCCAGATTCGTTCGGGATTGATCATCCGTCCGTCGGGCAGCGTGATTTTGATTTCGGTCAGCTTCGACCCGGCAATGACGTGCCGATTCGTGACGACGAACTCGCCCGGCGTATGCGCTCCCTTTACGATGACGCCCGAACCGGTCTCCTCGACCTCGCCGCGGGTCTTCGAGCGATGGATCGCTTCGATGTGAACGACGCTCGGCGAAATCTGCCGGGCGATGCGAGCCATCACACGGCCCGCGTCTCGTAGAGCATTCGTGGCCCCGTCGTAATCGCTTTCGCTCGTGCGACGTACATTCGGGTCGGCGTGTAGCACGCCGAACGCCAACCAACCCACTACCAGCAGCAAGGCTCCGCCCGCCACATTCATCGCTCGCGAGTGCATCGCTTGACCCTCCTTAGATTGGTCGTTGAATGTGATCGTCGGGAAGGCCGGTGAAATGGATTGGATTCATCCTGCCGACCGCACTCAGCAGACATGTCATGCCCAGAACGCGGCGTGTGAGCATCGTGCGAGTCGTGTCGATCCGGGTGGCGTGGCAAAGCCTGCGGGTTGGGGCGAGTGTGGCACGACGCTCTGCGTCATGAGTTTTCACGAGGCGTAGCGTCGTGCCATATTAGTCAATCCGCAGCAGCGCGAATTTCAGATACCGAAACTCCGGCATCGCCAGCGGAGTCGGGTGATCGGCGGGTTGCGAGTGAATTGTCAGTAAGGTGGCTCGGCGACGGGCCTCGGAGATCCCCTCTTCGCAGGCATCGAGAAACGTCGGCTCGGTGATGTGGCTGGAACAAGATGCGAGCGCCAGTAAACCGCCTCGCTCGGTGACCGCCGCGCCGCCGAACGCCAATTTTCGATACGCCGCAACCGCGCGATTGACGGTCGCTTCCGAAGGGGCGAATGCTGGCGGATCAATGATCGTCACATCCCACTTGCGCCGCTGACTCCGCGTGTCGTCGAGAAACTCGAACGCATCCGCAGTGACGCCCGCATGGCTTTCTACCGACAAGCCATTGAGCAGCCAATTAGCATTCGCGGCCGCAATCGCCGGTTCAGCAGAATCGACCGATGTGACGTGTTTCGCCCCACCGACTCCCGCCGCGACCGAAAAACCGCCGGTGTAGCTGAACACGTTCAACACACGCGAACCGGAGCACAGTCGCCGCAGCGTTGCACGGTTTTCTCGCTGATCCAGAAAGAAGCCGGTCTTTTGCCCATGAATCACGTCGGCCGTGAATCGCATTCCGTGTTCGCGAAATTCGATCGCCGACTCACGAGTCGAATCGCGCAGCCACCGCCCTTCCCGTCCTCGCTGCTTCCGCCGTTCAACCACGGCCGATACGCCTGCGAACTCCATCAGCCAATCGGCAATTCCGTCGATGTCCCAGAATCCGCTCGCCGAGGGCCCGTCGAGCTTGATCACACCGACCTCAGCGTACCGGTCGACAATCAGCCCGGGCAGACCGTCTCCTTCGCCGTTGAACAACCTAAACCCGGTCGTCTGCGAATCGAACAATCGCCGCCGAAGTGCCAGCGCCCGCTCGAATCGGTCCGCCGCCCAAGCATCGTTCAGTCGATACGGCTCCTCGGTGCGGCAGGCTCGAAACGTTACCGAACTTTCTGGGTCGTAGAACCCGGTCGCGATCGGCCGCCCACGCGTGTTGTCCAGCAGCAGGGCCTGCGTTCCGGGCGGAGCCTGCGGCAAGTCGCGCACGGCATCTACGAACACCCACGGATGCCCGCGTTTCAGATGCCGCGTCAAATCGCGTGACAATCGCAAAGTAACTCGTGACGTTTGGCTCCGAAGCAGTGACATGTCACAGTTATAGCCGATTGGGTGATTTGTGGCACACGCGGCCCGCGTACAACACCGATGTCAAACCTCAAATGAACCAAAACACCACGATGCACAGCAATCTCACGATTAAACTTCGAATCGCCTGCGCGATCTGGCTACTGGGGACAATCGCCAGTCCGCTCCCAGCACAGCCTGAAGCGTCCAAGCCAGCCAGCACTCGCCAGCCAATTCCGATTGATGGCATTCCCGACAAGCTTCAGCAACTGATCAAGGCGGGACGAGTTGAAGTCGTCTACGACTCCGATCCCGACTTCGTGAAGGCCAATCGCGGGTGGGCGGACTTTCATTGGGACATACAGCGGAAGTTTGAATTTCGCACTTCACGAAAAGCCCGTGAGTTCACGATCACGGTGACAAAAATGGATTTAACAATCCAACTCACTCATGTGATCCGCATCCCTTCGACTTTTCGGTCGCCTACAATTTGGACCGGCTCACTTTTGCGGCATGAATTCGATCATGTCGCAATCAGTCTCGATCCGCGACCGAGACTGCTGATCGAACATTTGCTCCAAATGTTTCCAGCCTTCAAGCATTCTTTGGGAAAAGACGAGTCGGCCTCAAATCAACTTGCTGTAAAACTGATTAACACGCACCTCGATCAGCGGATCAACGCGGTGCGTGAAATCATGAAGCGGAACAATCAAACGGCCGATCAATTAAGTCAGCATGGAACGATCCCAATTCCGAGGCGGCGTGAGTTCTTCGAGTCGCTGTATTCCAAAGAGAATTTGGCCGAGTCGAACTTTCCGTTCATGGACGAGATCCTATCACTGCTGGAGTCGAGTGAATTTCAACAGGCTCAGCATCCGTTCTTGCGGCTTGATCCAACGTCGCCCTGGCCCCGTTAATCAGGTGCATGCTCGCACCCGGTTTTCGACGATTTCAAGACACGATCGCTGAAATCCGATTCATCGGTATCTCGTGCCCACATCGCTCGCGTCCAATCCGAAAACTTGCCTGGAAATCTGGGCGATTGCGGATTTTCGTTTGACTCGACAACGCCCTGCCCTAGGTTTCCACGCCGCATCACTAATCGAAACATTCAGCGGGCGGAACCTGTCTCAACATTAGAAATTGTCCCTCATGGCCCTACTCGCGTTTGTCATTGCCGCTATCAGTTCGGCCGCCGGTTACCTGGCGGCGGTGATGTTTCATCATCGCGAGATCGCTACCGAACGCGAGAACAACAAAGTCGTCAACGATCTGGAACGCAAAGAACTGACCGAGTTCATGAAGCACGTTCAGGGAATCGCTACCAACGTCGATGAACAGGTCGATCAGCACTCGCTGAACCTGTCGAGTATCAACGAGCAAGTGACCAACGATCCGAATTCCGTGCTGAAGGCGGTCAAACGGCTGTTCAAAGCCAACGTGCGACTGCACGATGAACTGAGCACGGCTCAAGTCCAAATCAATGAAAAGCAGCACCAACTCGAATCGTACATGGCCGAAGCTCGAACCGACGCCTTGACGGGCGTGGCGAATCGCCGCGCGTTCGACGAGCAAATGCATCGGCTGTTCGCGCTGCGCCAGCGTCGCAAGTGCGACATCTCGCTGTTGATGGCGGACGTCGACCACTTCAAATTGTTCAACGACTATCATGGCCATCTGGTCGGCGATGAGATGTTGCAACAAGTGGCCAGCTCATTCGAATCGAGCACTCGGCCGACCGACTCCGTCTGCCGCTACGGTGGCGAAGAATTCGTCATCCTGCTGCCACGCACCAAACTCAAGGATGCGCTCAATGTCGCGGAACGAGCTCGAACGGCCATCGAGCGACTGTGCTACATGGTCGGCGACGCCGAACTGCATGTGACTTGCAGCTTCGGAGCGGTCGAAATGCTGCCGGACGAAGGGATCACCGACTTCCTGCAACGAGGCGACGAAGCCCTGTACAAAGCGAAAGCCGCCGGCCGAAATCGTGTCTGGCACGACGATCCGAAAGCTCGTATCAAATTGGATGAAGTCCTGGCGGACGTCGAAGCAGAATCCAACCTCGACGTTGATGAAGCTGATCTTGCCGATGAAACGCTGGCTTTGGCCTAGTGTGGCACGACGCTCCGAGTGTGTGAAAAACATGATCAACCGATGATCGATATTAATGGAGGTCCTTAATTCACGTTCCTACCATTGACGTGAGTTAAGGACTTATGGCGACACACGCGCGATCCGGTCGTTTTTTTCACACACTCTCCGCGTCATGAGTCGCGATGCGGAGAGTCGCGCCACAATACACCGTCGCACGCTTGTGGCCCCGCGAAACCGAACAATAGACTCGTCGCTGTTAGGCCCCCCCCCGCTGGGCTTCGGTGCCGCCCCGACCAGAACTTGCTCTTTCCGCTTTCTCAGGAGCCTGCCGCCATGTCTCGCCAAAAACTATCCCGCCGTGAAATGCTCGAACAATCGATGTTCGCGACCGCCGCCGCGATCGCCGCTCAGACCATTCGCATCCCTGTGGCGCACGCCGACGAATCCAACAGCCCGAACAATACGATTCGCGTGGCCATCACCGGCGTGAACGGACGCGGTGGATCGCACATTTCGGAACTAAAGAAGCGCAAGGGAGCCGCGATTGCAGCGATCATCGATGTAGATGAAGCGGTCGGACAGCGGAGCTGTGACGCGATCGAAAAAGAAATCGGTGTGCGACCGGCGTTTTTCAAAGACCTGCGAAAGTGCCTGGAGGACAAGTCCATCGACGCAGTCAGCGTTGCGACGCCGAATCACTGGCACTCACTGGCGGCCATCTGGTCGATGCAAGCGGGCAAAGACGTGTATGTCGAGAAGCCGGTCAGCCACAACGTCAGCGAAGGCCGGCGATGCGTGCAGGTTGCTCGCAAGCACGGAAAAATTTGCCAGACCGGCACGCAAAGCCGTAGCGAACAAGGAATGCGAGACGCAATCAAGTTCATTCACGAAGGTGGCATCGGTGAGGTCAAGCTGGCTCGCGGTCTGTGCTACAAACGCCGCGGTTCGATCGGACCGAAGGGAACGTATGAGCCACCCAAGACCGTCGATTACGACTTGTGGTCCGGCCCCGCTCAGATCAAGCCGGTGACTCGGCCAAAGTTCCATTACGACTGGCACTACCAGTGGGAATACGGCAACGGTGACCTCGGCAATCAGGGTATCCATCAGATGGACATCGCTCGCTGGGGCTTGCAGGTCAGCGATATTGGCGAGGGCATCCTCAGCTACGGCGGCCGAGTCGGTTACGAAGACGCGGGCGAGACCGGGAACACGCAAGTCTCGATCCACAAGTACGGCGACAAGCGACTGGTGTTTGAAGTCCGCGGCCTGCCGACACCCAATCTCACCGCCCCGAAAGCGACCGAAGGGGGTGCCGGGGTTGGCGTGATTTTCTACGGCACGAAAGGCTACGTCGTCATGCCCAGCTACTCGATGGGCATCGTTTTCGACCTCGAAGGGAAGAAGCTCCAGGAGTTCAAAGGTGGTGGCGACCACTTCGGCAATTTCTTGTCGGCCTGCCGCAGCCGCAAGCACGAAGAGCTGAATGCCGACATCCTCGAAGGTCACCTGTCGAGCGCGTTGTGCCATCTCGGCAACATCTCATACCGCCTGGGCGAGCAACTGCCAGCCAAAGAGATCGCCAAGAAACTCGACGGCGATTCCGAGGCTCTCGAAACGTTCGGCCGCTTTGCCGAACACCTCGAGGCGAACCAAGTCGGACTCGACACCAAGTGCTACTTCGGCCTCGACCTGACTCTCGACGGCAAGAAAGAAATCTTCACCGGCCCACACGCCGACGTCGCCAACCCCATGTTGACTCGCGAATACCGCAAGCCCTTCGTCGTACCGGCGGAGAAAGACGTGTAACGGGTTACCAACTCAGGCGAGCCAGCAGGCGTTAGGTATCGGACGGCAACCAACGTCCGATGGCTAAAGCCCACCGGCTCGCCCGGGAGTTTCCTCTCACTCCCGCGGGGTCATGGTATCTTGCCGAATGGTTCGGCCGCCTTCTTGAACGCTCCTTGGCTTTGACCGCCGTCTCCGGGAAAGCCTGCGTGTTGCACCAACCAAACGGTGATCAGGCCGTGTTGCGGATCGATCGTCATGTTCGTGGCAAGTGCTCCGCCGTGCCCGAACGTTCCGCCGCCAGTGGACCAACCCAGGCCGTATCCGTCCTTTAGCGCGTCGCCAGTTTGTTTACTCGTCATCGCTTTCACTGACGCTTCGGAAACGTAGCGTTTGCCGTCCAACTCGCCGCCGTTGAGAACCATCTGGCAAAACCGAGCGACATCTTTCCCGGTTGAAAACAGGCCGCCGGCGGGCATCGGCTGTCGTTTGCGGTCGGGCAGCGGATAGGTGAGTTGACTGATCGTGATCTCTTCTAAACCGGTCTTGTCCGCGTTCGGCTTGTACGGTTTCGCGAGTCGCGACACTTGCTCCTCATTCGGCCAGAACGTGGTGTCGGTCATCCCCAACGGAGCAAACAGGCGCTGGTCCATGAAGTCTTCGAAGCTCATGCCGCTAACGACTTCGATGATTCGAGCGGCGGTGTTGATCCCCGCGTTGCTGTATTGGTATTTGCTCCCCGGCTCCCATTGCAGCGGCTGTAATGCGTGGCTGCGGACGGCGTCGCGCAGCGTCAGCATGTCGAGCGTCGGCTTCTCTAGCGGCGAACTGAACCGCATCCCGCTGGTGTGGCTGAGCACCTGCTTCACGGTCATCGGCTGCGACGGTTTCTTCAGCAGCACATGATTTTCGTCCTGCTCCGCGATGACCATCAGTCCTTTGAATTCGGGCAAGTATTTTTCGACCGGATCATCAACATTCACCTTTCCTTCATCGACGAGGACCATCAGCGCCGTGCCGGTGATCGGCTTGCTCATCGACGCGATCCAAAACAGACAGTCAGTTCGCATTGGCCTATTCGCCGCGATGTCCGCAAAGCCGACCGCTTCTAGACTGAGCACTTTGTCCTTCGAGGCCACCACCGTGACGGCTCCCGCGAGCGTGTGGTTGTCCACGAACGGCTGCAACACGCGGACGATTTCAGGCTCCGCAGACTGCGTTAGGCTCGACCCCAAACACTGAGCCAAAAACCATACGATCAGGATTAGCCAAGGTTGCCGAGAAGTTTGCATTTGAGTTTCACTGTTCTTGATTATTGCCTTTCAGAACGTAACTGCGGCATCATCTCGTCCTCGGTTCAACTTTGAAATCATTCGGAGGTGTTTCGTGACGAATTCTCGATTCTGGTTTGTGTTCGGCTTGTTGATGACCGCATCGCTGTCCAGAGCAACTGCAGATGAGAAATCCGCGCCGCACACCTACGTAAACAAACTGACGCTGTTGAAGACCCCGCCGCCGCTGCTATCCGATTATCCGGAGTTCGTCGAACCGGTCCGCGAGCTGCGCCGCTACGAAGCGCCGATCCTCGTCAACGAACCGGACGCCGATCTGTCGGTGCGAGCGTGGCGGTTCTCGTACAACGCGCGCGGGATCGTCGAAATGCCCAATCGACTGCAAGCGAAAGCGACCGCCGTCATCATGGTTCATCCGTGGGGGATCGACGACGGACAAGGTTGGACAACTCCCGAACCGGCCGGAGTCTGCGACTTCTGCACGCCGGACAAAAATCATCTCGCCGCGCGGCACACACACGAGGTCATCGACCCGTTTCTGAAAGCTGCTCGGCCACGAGTGCCGCTGATCATGTACAGCCTCCCCGGCGGCGAAGACCCAATCCGCAAAAAGGTGTACCGCTCCATCCGCGCCAAGCCGACCGAGACCGAACGCCAGCACGGAGCCAAAGAACTTACGGCCAAACTGAAGAGCTTTGAATACAAAGGCCAACCGCTTGTTGAAACGATCTCGCTGTCCGCCGAGAACCCGGTCAAAGATTACTTCCGCCAATTTCCGGGACTGGATGCCACCGCGAAGTACAACAACGCGGGCTTCTGGGAACAGCCGATCCCGGTCACGTCCGACATCACCGTCGATCCGAACGACGTCGTGATCTACGACTCGGAAGGCTACGAGCCGCTCAAGAAATTCCTGAAAGCGAACGGCATCCGCCACGTCCTGCTGACCGGCTACGCGACCGACATGTGCTACTGCAAGACAACCGCTGGCTACGACAATCTCTCGCAGGACTTCAACGTCTTCCTCGTCGGTGACGCCTCACTCGCGACGTTCCCGGCGAACGACACCCCACGCTTTGCCACGAACGCGCATCTGTCGTTCGCATCGCTCAATCAATTAATCACTCAGATTTCGTGGGTCAAGTTTGACAAATGAGCTGTCTACACCAACTCCGGGATCGGGCGACCGTCATTCAAAATCGGGATCGGGCGACCAGCGTGATCGAGATACGCGCGGGAGCTGTCGACGCCGAGATGACGGTAAATCGTCGCCAGCAGATCAAACGGTGAGTAGGGCTTTTCAGTCGGGTATTCGGCCTTTGAGTTCGTGGCTCCAACGATTTGCCCCATTCGCAATCCGCCACCAGACAGCACCGCAGAGTACGCCTGTGGCCAGTGATCGCGGCCGGTGCCGGTGGCGTTGTGGCTCAAACGCGGAGTGCGACCGAACTCGCCGACCACCACGATCAAGACTCGCTGATCGAGGCTCCGTTCAAACACGTCTTCAATCAATGTGGACAAAGCTTGATCCAAATACGGCAACCGCGTCCGCATGTAGCTACCGAAGTGGCCCGACCGCATGGCGTTGGCGATGTGATCGTCCCAGTTCGTGAACTCCGGGCCCGACATCGGCGTGTCGATATACAAACTGATGACCGCCGATCCCGCTTCGGCTAATCGCCGCGCGAGGAGACATCCCTGCCCCCAAACATTGCGGCCGTAACGGTCGCGCAACACGTCGTCTTCTTTTGTGAGATCAAACGCGGCGGCGGTTTTGGAACTCGTGAGCAATTCAAATGCTCGTTCGCGAAGTTGATCCGCCGCTTCAAGCTGACCGCTTTGGTCGAGGTCGCGGCGCATTCGATCGAATTCCGCGAGCAACGACCTGCGGTTCGCGAGCGCCACGGCATCGCGGCTGACGCTGATCTTCGTGCTCAACGGCGTGAACCCAGCGACCGACGGATCGCCGACCTCAAACGCCCCATGATGCTGGCCGAGATACGTCGGCTGAGTCATGTACATCTTCCGAGGCACCGCGACATACGGCGGAATTCCGTTCCGCCCGACACCGCGCTCGCGGCTGGCGACCGATCCGAAATCGGGATGTTCGCTTTTCGATTGCGACGCCGGATCAAGCACGCTCGGCCGCTTCCCCGTCAACACGATGATCCCGCCGTCGCTGTGAATGCCGATGTCGTGGTTGAGAGATCGCACAATTGAAAACTTATCCGCAATCGCCGCTTGTCGAGGAAACAGCTCGCAAATCTCAAGCCCTGCCACGTTCGTGGCAATCGGCGCGAAGATGCTCCGATACTCCACCGGCGCGGCCGGCTTCAAATCGTATGTCTCCAATTGCGAAGGCCCGCCATGCAAATAGAGCAGGATCACGGACGTAACTGCGGTCGTACTTCCCGCCGAAGCCCGCCCCGCTAACACATCGCTCAACGACAACCCGCCCAGCGCCAACGATCCGACCTGCAAAAAACGGCGACGATTGACGGGGCCGGGGCATGGCGATGTGAGCATGATCAAGTTCCTCAAAGTCATCGAACCAGGGTCGCATCAAGACATCGAACCTCATCCGTACAACTTGTGGCTCTCATTGTGATCCAGCCGTTTCGCGCGGATGACTCCACCCGCGAGCTTTTCCCCGTTCGGATCGAGATAGACTCGGCCGGTGGATTCGCCGCTGCCGGGGCGAACGTCGAGGACGTGGATGTTAAAGATGAACGCCGTCTTGGAGGTCGCTTGGAACCAATGCACGTTGTCTTTGTCGTCGGAGATCGACGACGCCTGGCCGGATTTGAATTCGCGGTCGATCGTCGGCTTGATCAGAATGTGCTCCGGTTCGTCCTTCAGCCGGTCGTACAAACGGCCGTGGCATTCGCCCTTCAGCATCAGGAACGACGTCGCCATATTGTTGTGACCGTGAGGAACGACCGAGCGGTCTTTCTGCAATGCGAAGACTTGTCGGCCAAAGACGTACTCGGTCGGCAGTCCTTCAACCTTCGGAAACTTTGGACGCAAGCTGTTGGCACCGTTGTTGGCAATTTTGAGGTCTTTCGTCAGCGCCTCGAAGTCGATCAGCTTGAGCATGTCCGCAATTTCGACTCGCTCGAACAACGCCTCGATCTGCTTTTGCCATTCGGTCTGCTTGAGCTTCTGCCCTTTCACGTCCTGAGCCAGTTCGTTGACTCGCGCCAGCCACTTGATCGTGTCGGGCTTGATCTCGTCGGCAAAGGCATCGGCTCGAAACAACATTTCGAGCAGCGAATAGGTCAACAGCGAACCGATCGCTTGCTGAGTGAATTCACGACGATTAATAGCGGACATGAGGTTTCTTTCGGCTGGGGTGGAGTTGGCGAGGTTGTAGCGATCGGGAAAGGGAATCGGCAGTCGACTGACGGCTTTCGGTCGGATGCTATGACATCGTGCGGCGATACGAATCAATCGCTCCCGAAATGTGACCCAATGTCTCTAACAGACCGCTGACCAATTGCGGCTTGGTGATGCCGAGTTCAACGGCGAATTCAATGCTGGACTCGATTTCCTTCAAGCCTTGATAGGCCGCCTCGAACGCCAGTCCGCTGTCAACCGCCGACTCGACTGAGCCGGCGGCCACGACCCTCGAGCGGACTCGGACCGTTTGCCGTTTGATCTCGGAGCCCAACGTGAACTGGTCATTGCCCGGCAACGACGTCGCGAACTTGTAGCTTCGCACCAACACCTGGATGAGGTCGCTCCAGAACGTCAGGTTCTTGTGGTTTCGCATTGTGGATCTTTCATGGAAAATGAAATCGGCTGACGTCTCAGGGCACTCGGCGTATCTAATCAAGTTCGGCCGATAGCCGGAAGCCGAGCGGCGATGGCTGTTGTCAGTTTCACATCAGACGATATCGTTCAACCAACAGAAAGGCCCAACTCATGAAACTTGCCAAAGTTCGATTAGCAGACGGTTCGATTCGCGTTGCGAGTCTCGACGAAGACGATTCGATTCGGTTATTGGATTTAACTCGTTCGAGCGGAGTTCATTGCTTGGGGGACATTCTGCGAGCGGACGATCCGGCGGCGCTGGCTTCGCGATTGATCGACGACAGCGCTGATCCGTTGCCGTCCGAGACGGTGCGGTTTCTCGCGCCGATTGATGCGCAGGAAGTTTGGGCGGCGGGAGTCACCTACAAGCGGAGCCAGATCGCTCGCATGGAAGAATCCGAAGCGGGGGCATCGCATTACGACAAAGTCTACACGGCTCCGCGGCCCGAATTGTTTTTTAAAGGGACCGCCCGGCGTTGCTCTGGTCCGGGCGAGCCGGTGCGAGTGCGGCGAGACAGTCACTGGACGGTGCCGGAGCCGGAATGCACGCTCGTCGTGTCACCCAGTGGCAAGTTGGTTGGCTTCACGATCGGCAACGACATGTCCGCGCGAGACATTGAAGGGGAGAATCCGCTCTATCTGCCTCAAGCCAAGGTTTACAACCAGTGTTGCGGACTTGGCCCGTGCATCCTGCTGGCCGATCAACCGCTCGATCGTGAGGCCACCAAGGTGAAGCTCACGATTCATCGTGGCGGACAAGTCGCATTTCACGGCGAGACGCATCTCGGCATGATCGTGCGAACTTGGGATGAATTGATCGGCTGGCTGACTCGTGAGAACGATCTTCCCGATGGAGCGTTTCTGCTGACCGGGACTGGCGTCGTTCCGCCCGATGACTTCACACTCCAAAACGGCGACAGCGTTTCGATCGAGATCACCGGAATCGGCACGTTGACGAACCCGGTCGTGAAGTCGGCATGATCGCTCAGACGTTCATCTTCTTCGGCAGCGCCATCGAGTACAGCATCGTGACGGTGCCGATCGACATCAGGCTGAATGCGATCCATTGCGGTGGATTGAACACTCGCTGCCTGTTTTCGTTGAGCGTCACGTAGAAGCCACGGAAGTCCGGGTCGCGTTGAATGATCGGTTCGACTTTCCAAGAAAAGACCATCTGGTCCACCATTAAGAAGGTCGCACCCCACATGGCGACGAAAATCCCGCACGCGAAAAAGAAGGATCGGATCATGAGACGCACCTTGCAGTCTGAGGCATGCGGCCTTCCGCCGCGCGAAGTGTGATTCGTTGTTTTGATCGGCCCGTTCGCGTGCGACACTTCACGCCGACCGGCGAATTCTGCCGGAGCGGACTCGGCCGGAGCGCGGTCTTGATGATCGTGCGGATTGTGGCGTGACACCCCGCGTCGCGATTCACGACGCGGAGCATCGTGCCACACTATCATTCTGCGAACATTGGGAGCATCTACTTGATGGCAACGGACGGCGACGAGTACAAACTGAGCGTTCAAGCTCGCGGTGTCGCGATGCAATTTGCGTCGGGGCAAACTGTGGTGCGCGATGTCGATTTGACGGTTCGGCGCGGCGAGTTGGTGTCGTTGGTCGGCCCGTCGGGTTGCGGGAAATCGACGTTGCTGCGGATGATCGCTGGATTGCTGTCGCCGACGAGCGGTAAGTTGAGCGTGTCAGTCGGATCGACGGATGATTCTCGCACGGCGTTTGTGTTTCAAGACTCGAACTTGCTGCCGTGGCGAAATGTGTTCGACAACATTCGACTGCCGCTGGAACTGCGCGGGCTGCCGATGTCCGAACAGCGAGCGGCGGCGGAATCCAGTCTATCGTTGATCGGGTTGAAGCCAGCGGATGCCGTCAAGCGGCCGAGGATGTTGTCAGGCGGAATGCGAATGCGCGTGTCGCTGGCGCGAGCGCTGGTGACTCGGCCGGCATTGTTGTTGCTCGATGAACCGTTCGCGGCGCTAGATGACTTGCTGCGGCAACAGCTGAATGAAGAGTTGCTGCGAATTTGGCGGCAACAAGGTTGGACGGGGATTTTTGTGACTCACAACGTGGCCGAAGCGGTGTTCTTAAGTCAGCGTGTGTTGGTGATGAGTCAATCACCGGGGCGGATCATGGCGGAGATTGCAGTACCATTCGGAGCGTCACGAGAACCGGAACTGCGATCAACGGCGGAGTTCGCCAAGTTGACCGGCGAGGTGAGTCGTTGTTTGCGAGAGGTCGGGCGATGAAGCGAAGTCTGCAAGTGATATTGCCGCCGATCGTGCTGTTTGCGATCGTGATTGCCGCGTGGCATTTCGCGGTTATCGGCTGGGAAATCAAGCCGTATTTGGTGCCGAAGCCGATGCGGGTTTGGGAGACGACGATCGCGAACTGGCGCGAACTGTTGGGCGCATTCGGATTGACAGCGGCGGCGGCGAGCTGCGGATTCTTGGCCAGTTTGTTGATCGGTACCGTGATCGCTTGCGTGTTTTCGCAGTCGAGCTTGATTCGGCGAAGCTGTTATCCGTACGCAATCTTTTGGCAGACGGTCCCGATCGTGGCGATCGCGCCGTTGATTGTCGTGTGGTTTGGGACCGGGTTTCACAGTGTGGTGTTGGTGGCGTTTCTGATCAGCTTGTTCCCGATCATCACGAACGGGACAAACGGGATGATCGCGATTGATTCGGATCTGCTGGATTTGTTCGGGCTGTATCGAGCGACTCGCTGGCAGGTGTTATGGAAGTTGCGTCTGCCGCATTCGGTGCCGTTTTTGGTGACAGGGGCTCGGACCTCAAGCGGCCTGTCGGTCGTCGGCGCGATCGTGGGGGAATTCTTCGCGGGAAATCTGACCGGGCGATACGGCTTGGGCTATGTCATCTATCAAGCTCAATCGCAAGTCAAAACCGATCGCCTGTTTGCCGGAATGATCTTCTCGGCCGTGCTGGGTTTGGCGATCTTCGGCCTCTCGACCGTGATCGGTTCGACGGTATTGAACCGCTGGTCCGATCCGACGGGCAGCGAGACGTCACGGCGTTAGACCACGATCGTTGGCTCGCTAAATCGGTTGGGATTGTTCATCGGTACGAACGAAAACGTTCAAACGAATTTAGGAAGCCCACGACTGAATACGCCGATTCGGCAAACGCTATTCGGAAACGGCGATGGGTACCGATTCGGTGTGTGTAAGCACATGCGCGAAGCCGCGTTTGATCAGGACTTGGCGGCGGAGTTCGATCAGGATATCGGGGTTGTCTTCGAGGAATTGGCGGGCTTTGTCGCGGCCTTGGCCGATCTTGGTTTTGCCGTAGTTGAACCAACTGCCGCTCTTTTCGATGAAGCCGTCTTCGGCTGCCAAGTCGAGCACGTCGCCGGAATAGCTGATACCGCTGCTGCCGAGCATGTCGAATTCGGCTTCGCGAAACGGCGGAGCGACTTTGTTCTTAACCACCTTGGCTCGCATCCGAATGCCGATCGCCGTCTCTCCGTCTTTCAACGTGGCGATGCGACGGACGTCGATGCGGCAGGACGAATAAAACTTCAACGCGCGGCCGCCGGGAGTTGTTTCGGGGCTGCCGAACATCACGCCGATCTTTTCGCGGAGTTGATTGATGAAGACCACGGTGGTTTTCGACTTCGAGATGCAGCCAGTGAGTTTTCGCATGGCTTGGCTCATCATGCGTGCTTGCAGGCCGACGTGGGAGGCACCGATGTCGCCGTCGAGTTCCGCCTTGGGGACGAGCGCGGCGACGGAGTCCACGACCACACAATCGACGGCGTTCGACTTGATCAGCATCTCGGCGATTTGCAGAGCCTCTTCGCCGTGGCTCGGCTGACTGACGAGCAGTTCTTCCAGATTGACTCCGAGTTTCTTTGCCCACGAGGGATCGAGGGCGTGTTCGGCGTCGATGAACGCGGCCACGCCTCCCTGCCTTTGAGTGTTGGCGATGACGTGCAATGCGAGCGTTGTTTTGCCGCTCGATTCGGGGCCGAAGAGCTCGATGATCCGCCCACGCGGAAAGCCGAAACCGCCCAGCGCCAGATCGAGCGACAATGCGCCGGTTGGAATTCCGGCGATCGGCAGGTGCGACGCATCGGAGAGCCGCATGATCGAACCAGTGCCGAACATCTTTTCGATCTGTCCCAGCGTGTTCGTCAGCGTCGGATTCGATTCCTTACCGACGCTTTTGTTGTCTCCCTTCGGCGTTTTTGCTTTGAAGCTCATGTCGATGATTCCTGTGGAATGATTGGCTTGGTGAACAGGCGGGAGTTTAGCTGGCGCGGCGATGAACGCCACTGACCCTGGTGTAGGACGGGCACTCTGGCCCGTCTGTCGCTCGACGGCGAAGAGTGGCCGTCCTACGACTGTTTGCCGTCTTTTTCCAGCAGCAATCGCAGGTACGAGCGGCGTTCGGATTTTCCGAGGCTCAACTCGCGGGAGAGGTCGAACAGGCATTCACGAGCGGGGTCGCAGTTGGATTCCTGGGAAAGCGTTTCGAGTTCGAGAAACCAGCCGAGGCCCGCGACGTCATCAAGGACGAGTTCGACATGGCGGTTTTTCCAATTGAGCGAGAACGGCGAGCGGCATTTGGCGACTTCGCGAACGGGGCGAAAGCCAAGCGCGGTGAGCATCTCGGTGAGCTGGCTCGCGGCGAGGTGTCCTGGTGCAGTGGCGAGTTCAATTTCGCGGCGAGTCTTTGTGACGGTATCGAGCAGCGGGCCTTTGTAGGTCAGAAAGTTTTGCTCGGCAACACAGCGCATGCGAAAGGCTTCGTCGGTCTGAGCGAAATCGCGAGACGGGTGTGCGAAGTAAACATCACGTTGCTCGATGGTTTCGCCAGGCTGAGCGCCGATGGCCGCGAATCGCTTACGCAGGGCATTCACTTCGGACAATCCGGCCAGCGAGAATTTCAGCTCGACCTCAAAAGTCATCAGGCGTCCTTTGTGTTCGCGGCAGTCGCGAGATCACGGCACAGCAGTTCGAGATATTCCCAAGTAAACAAGCCGGTGTCATGCCGATCGGACCAGGCGATCTTCAGAGCGTAGTTGCCGGAGAAGCTGAGTTTGGCCAGGGCGATTTCGATCGGCACGTCTTCCACATCGACGACTCGGACGCCGGAGACTTCATCGACGCAACTGGCGCACGGACAACGCCCGCGCAGAAACCGATACGGTAGCCGAAACGTGCCGTGCGGCCACTGAAGTTCGAGCACGCCTTCTTGTTGACGGGCTTTTATGCTGATGGGAGCAGTGGCCATGAGAAATTGGACTTTTCGGTAGCCGCGTTTCTGCCAGAACACGGGTGAATGATCCAAGACTCGCGTTCTGGCGAAACGCGGCGACCCGGATATTCAGTCCAAGCCCTTATGTTTGATCTTTTCCCAGTACTCTTCGAACTTGAACTTCGGGCTGTTGTCGAGATCGTGGCAGGTGTAGCACTGCGTTTTCTTGGCTTCCTCAAGCGTGAGGCGAACCGCTTTGCGAGCTGCGTTCTTGTCATTATCAAGCAGTTCGATGTGCTTGCTGCCGGGACCGTGACAGTTTTCACAGCCGTTGTGCAGCAAATGTGGTGTTTTCTCTTTGCTCTCGAAACCGCTGACATAGCGGAGCACATCTTGAGCGTGCCAGCCGGTGACATGACACGACAGGCATTCGGGATCGTGAATGCGCGAAACCCAGCGGTTTTTGAGTTCCGGGCGGCCGTTTATCAGGCTGTCGTAGGCGTGGGCATGACCGCTCTCTTTCCAAACCTCAAACGCTTTCGAGTGGCATTCGCCGCACTTTTCTGAGCCGACAAACGTCGCGCCGCTGGGGTGCTTGATCGGCGGTTCGGTGACAGCCAGGTTTTCAGCTTTGAGCAAGTCTTGATACAGCCGCATGTGCTCGATCATCTTCGGCGAATCGCCAAACCGATCGGCGGACAGTTTGATGTGCTCAAATCGCAGCTTCTCTTTCGGATTGTCTGGAAAATAGCCGACCACTCCCGTGTACTTCCCTTTGTGGCCGACTTGCACGAGCAACGTGTTGCCGATTTTCTGAGGATTGTCGAATTCGGGGTCTTCTGCGCCACCGGACGTAAGCACGAGATCAAAGTGCGGAAACTTCTTAGCGAGCGCTTTACTTTCGGCCATCGTGCCGTGCGACAGCAGAATGCGCAGGGAGGGAACTTGCGAATCCCACGACTTGAGGACGGCGTTCAACGCGGGTTCGAGATCGCCGATGACGATGTCAGTGTTGGCCCCTTCGGGAGTGATATCGTTGCGAAAGCTGGGTCCGAGAATGCCAGTGACGCCGACTTTCAGTTTGCCAAACGTGAGCAGTTTACCGCGAATCGGAGTGCCGAGTTCTGGCGTGTTGAACAGCGTGACGTTGGCTGACACGAAACCGAGTCCGCTATGTTCGACCTTATCGTCGGGCGAGTGATAGGCCAGCAGTTCGGCCGCACCGATCTTGAGCTCTTCCGGGCCGAGGTTCAGCACGCTGTACTTCATGTCCTTCATGGCGGCGAGAAACGTTTGCAGCTTCAGTTTGGTTTGTGCTCGATTCCGACTGACGGTGCCGCCGAGATCGAGGCCGGTCAACGTCCAGCCTTTGTCGAGGAGTTTCTTGACCAAATCATGCCGCCGCGAGACGCCGCCTGACTGATTTTCCGAACAACCACACGGTTCAAAGTAGCCATGTTGTTCGCCCGACAATACGAAGGCGACCGCTGGCGTTCCCCAGCCATCGAACAGTGGCTTGGCCTGATCGGCGGGTTTCTTCACCGGTGCCGTCACGTCCGCCGTGAGCTCAACTCCTGCCACCGGCTCCGAGGATGCCGTGGCATTGGGTTCGGAAACTTCGACAGGCTCTGAGTTGGCCGAGACGACGGTTGGCGCGTCGATTGTTGTCGCAGTTGCAGCGTCGGTTGAACGGAGATCGGGAGACGCCGAAGTCAGCGGTTGCGAAAGTACTTGATGATCGGAACTATCCGTCTTGCCACAACCGGAGAAGCCGACCAGCGTCACGAGCACGCTGCAAATTCTGACAAGACGAGCGACGAGTCCGATTCGAGGGCGAAACGCCATACAACACCTGACTTCCTGGGAGAGAATCGGACGGTCACGCGGCACCATCCCTGTGACCGGAGAAATAGGGCCAACACTTCAGTAAGACGTGAAGTCCAAATCCAGCTTGATCTTCTCGGCGTCCGGGTGGTTGGTTTCCAGAACGAGTGATCCGGGATTTTGATCACCGACGGCAATCGGGTCGGTCCCGGCGGGAACTTCCACGATCAGGTCAAATTTTTCGCGTCCCACGCCGTTGAACTTCTCGTCTTTGATCAGCTGAAACTTGATCGCTGCGGGAGTGGCTTGGCTCGAAACGATCTTCAGATCCTCGCTGGCCTTGTTGACGAAGATCAGGAGCTTCGCTTTCTTGCCATCCTTCGCGAGAAATCGTCCCAGGTGGAGCAGGCTGCTTGTGGCATTCCAGCCACTCCCTGGCGTGCCGAGAATCTGCACCGGCCCGATTCGCGTTCCTCCAAACGATACGATGATTGGCTGAGCTTCCAAATCCGTTTGTATCGTCACGGTTTCGCGAAATCGGCCCACAACGAGAATTGTCGGCAAGGTCACGGTCACTTCGTAGCCAGACTTCACCAAAGCTCGCTTGCTCATGAATTCCTTTTGATCATCGTCCTCATGCTGATGTCCCGCGTGATCATGAGGCGGAGAGGCGGGCGGTCCGCCCGCCTTAGCCATTTCCTCGGGTGGCATTCTCCCTTCACGGGCATCGGCTGCCCGATCCGGCACGTTCAGCTTCTCGATCTCCTCGGCCGAGAGCGGGCGAGAGATCGTGGTGATCGCAGGCATCGACGCAACCACGGATTGGATTTGGAAGGAATCGGCCAATTCGGAAACCAACGTCAGCGTTTTTACCACCGGCTTGTTCTCGCTAATCGAGCCGATACTTATTTCGTTTCCTGGACGGACCGACAAACGTTTGACGACCAATCCGCGCACCCGAAAGCTAATTTCCTGGCCAGACTTGTCCGGGTCGTTGGTCCGAACCTTGGCAAAGTGATGAAAGTGCGTCGAAGGGTTCTTGATCTCCCAGCTCAAGGTGACCGTCGTTTCCTCGCCAGGTTTCAGCCCGTTGGTACCGAGGCTGCCCAACGTACATTGGCAGGAGTGATCCTGCTTTCTGGCCACCAACTCCAGGGGAGCGTTTCCGTCATTACGAATTTTGAACGTATGCTCGCCTTTGGAACCGTGGACCGTGGCTCCGAAGTCATACAGCGACTCACCAATCACCACAGCCTTGGGAAGCGCCGCCCCGGTGGCTGGCTTGGGAATGTCGCTTATATCAGTCGCTGATCCCCTTTCCTTGGCAGGATCAATCAGGCTTTGGTCTCGAAATCGGATCATCAATGATCCACACACGACGACTAAAAAAACCACAACGGAAATCACACGAACAGGCATGACTTAGGCTCTCCCAAAATACTCGCTCGAAGAATGACGGCACTCACACAAACCGGAGGCGCCCGCGAAGGCGAACACTCCACGAATCAAAAGAATCCACAACAACAACGTGGGCATTGTGATGCCCGATTCCGAAGGGGTCAATTCGGCTTCTCGCTGGTGGCTGACTTCTGTCGGTATGCAGACATCGTCGTCAGCCGTTGCCGGAGACCATCGTGCAGCAGTTTATCGGTATGCCCCAAGCGGCGATTCAGGTCGTCTTGCCGCAGTGACTCGGCGGCGACCGAACTAGCCGGTTCCACTTGTTCTGCTCCGTCATAGGCTATCGCCAAGTCCGCCAGCATTCGGGAATGATGCGGATATCGCTCGACTCCGCGTTGCAAAGCGGCGGCAGCGAGCGCGGCATGAGCGGTGTCGTGACTCAACTCAAATCGTTCCAACCAAAACTCGCCCAACCGCCGCCAACTCTGAACCGCCAACGGACGCTGATCGGCCACCTGATGCTGCCACCGAATCGCCGCATCGAAATCCGTCTCACGGCGACTTCCCGTCCACTCGCGAAACGACAATTCCGCCAACCTTTCATGCGGTTCCACTGACCAACGATCCGCATACACCGCGAGCAAATACTCATTGCGAGCCGTCTGCGATTGACCGGAACGCAGCATCGCCGAGTCGCCAAACGCCAGATGCGTCCGGCACAAAACCTCCGGCTGAATCGCCGTAAAAAAGCAAATCACCGTCATCAACGCCATGAAACCCACCTGCACGGGCCAAAGAAACCTCATAAAACGACGTTCGCCACCTACGCCGATCAGACCGGCGCTGCTGGGAGATTTTTCCAAATCGTCGTCTCTACCAGACCAAATTCGCCGCAACATCCACATCAACCACAACGCCTGAGTGATGGCCGGCATCGCGATCCCGCCAGCTCCCAACAAATGCACCAGCAGGCCAATGTTGGCCGCTTCCAACGACCAGACCAATGCCATTGTTGATCCCTCTGCATCGTCGCTCGCGGAAAATTCACCCAAGCCAGACAACAGCCAAGCCACAATCCACAACAGCCACCAAAATAATCCCAGCACCCAGACTCGTTCATCCGTCCCAAACCCAAACAACTCTAGGCCCACGCCAATAATCGAGAACGACAGTCCGGTTCCCCAGACCGCTGGGGATATCAGACAAATCCTTAACGATCGTGGCGGACGTGGCTCGCGTGCGCTGTCGTAATCAACGCTCTCGGTCGTCGGCCGCAGCCACGTCATCGCCATCAACGCCACACACGACAACAGCCCGATTAGTCCAATCGTCCCCGCATTCGCCCAGACGTCGAGCACCAAGTTATGCGGATCGGCAATCTCCTCGCTCGACGCCGGCAGCTTGTGTTTCAAATAGTGATCCCGAAAATTCCCCGGCCCCGTCCCTAACCACGGCTGCTCGAGAATCGTTGCTAACGTCGATTGCCAATACTCCAGCCGATACGTCAGCGACTTCGTTGCTTCCGATAACACGGCCGAGTCCAACCCGCCGGTCACCGCCGCAGTTGTCACACCCAGTCCAACGATCAGCGCCGCCGCGACAAGTTTCATTGGCAATTTCTTTGGCGAGCCGGATTTCAATCGTCGCGACGCCAGCCAACGCCACCCCCACCAAGCCGCTCCCGTCATTGCAGCGACGTGCGCAGTTCGGCTTTTTGTCAGCAACAAGCAGTATCCTGTCACCAACACCAGACCGATCAATATCCCGCGCCAACACCGATCGCCCCACAACGATTCCAGTAATCCAACCTGCAAAAACATCGCGACTAACAACAATCCTGCCAGCGAGTTCGCCAATGCGAACAAACCGATTGGCTCGCGGCTGTTCTTCAAGCGTTGTTCCCACAACAGCCTAGCTCCCGGATCAGACGGGATGTTCTGCTGCGCGAATTCCCCGCGTAGTTGATTCAATTGTCGAGTCGCCTCGTCCACCACACCGGCTGTCGTGGCTTGTGACACTCGCTCCAAAAGCTCGCGTTCTTGCTGAGCCATTTTTTTGTAGTCCCGGATCATTTCCGGATACCACACGAAGTGCTGCCACAGTCCATATCCCGCCAATACAGCCGCCGCCAGCGCGATTCCAAAACACAGTTCACGCGCCGCGACGATATCGTGAAGTTCGCGACGAAACATCCAGATCAAAACGCCGCAACCAATCCATTCCCAAGCCACGTTGATCGCCGCGCGTGCATTCCCAACTCCGAACACCACCGCCAGAGCCGACACCACTTGAGCACCGATCAGCAACAACAGCGCAGCATCCATTGCCTCGAACCGATCGGCCGCAATTCCGTTTTTCCATTTCCAAACGCCGCGCGTCACGGCCGTCAACAACACAACTGGCACCAGCCACAGCGTCAAGCCTTCCGCCGATCCCTCCGTCGGCAGCCACCAACGAGCGACGACGAGCGCGATCAACCAGCCGAGTAGCAAGGGGCGAGCGGCTGCGGGGGTAAGGGCGTAAAGGGGTGAGGAGACATCGCCCGCGTACTTTCGTTTTTGATTGTGTCGCAATTTGTGGGACATGTTCAACTCCCCTGCCCCTTCTCTCCCTCTCCACTTCGTCCGACCGTTTCTAAGATCGCCACAATCGCGAGCACACACAGAATCAACGCGACCACCAGCCATGCTCCCGACCAATCTGCAACGCGATACAGCAACAGCGCTCCCAATCCGGTCGTCAGTGTGGCCAGATGCACGGTCATCACCGCGTGTTTCTGTTTCAAGCCCAACTGCACTAGTCGATGCGAGAAATGACTCTTGTCTGGCTTAAACGGACTCCGACCTTCCAGCAGTCGAATGATCATCACTGAAGTGAAGTCGTACAGCGGCACCGCCAACACACACAGCGGCGCAAGGATCACATGCCGCCCATGCTGAGCCGCTCCACCATGTTCAAAGAACGTCCCCAGCACGACCATCGAAGCCAGAAGCAGCCCGATGAAATAACTTCCCGTGTCCCCCATGAAGATTTTCGCCGGCGGCCAGTTGTGACACAAAAAGCCTAACAGCGAACCAGACAAAACGAGCAAAACGCCCGCCACCAACCAGCGCGGCTCCGACAACGAAGTCAGCATGATCACCGCAAACACCAGCGACGCGATCAACGCGATCCCCGACGACAGCCCATCCATGTTGTCCAAAAAGTTGAAGCTATTGATCAGCACGATCAACCAGACGGCTGAGATCACACACTCCAGCCACGGCACTCCCAGAAACGCCGTCCCGCGCACGCCACAGGCCACGAGCACTCCCGCCACCACAAATTGAATCACCAACCGCGGTTGCCACGGCAAGTCTTTCAAGTCGTCGATCAATCCCATGACCGACAACACCGTTCCGCCTGCAAGCACCACCCACATTTGCCCCGACCGATATAACACACCGTTCAAATGCACCGCCAACTGAGTCGGAATCCAATCGGCCGGAAACCACTTGTGCGTTGCCAACCACGCGACCAACTGCACGATCACCAACGGCAGCACAACTCCCAACCAAATCCCGATCCCACCTCCAAGTGGCTTCGGCACCAGATGCACCTTCCGTGCTGCTGGCTGATCGATCAACCCGAACTTCGGCGACAACCATCGCATGGCCCCAGTCGCCAATACCGAAATCAAAAACGACGGAACCAAACAAGCCAATACAAATAACGTCATGCCATTCCCTTCGCGCCCGAATGCGGCCAGCATCGTCGCAACTCACTCACAAAACGCAACCCGTGTCGGCAGACAAGCCCGAAGCGCAAGCGAGAGAATAGTTGAACGTGATACTCACGCAATCGCACACGCACACGCTTCGGGCTTGTATTCCGGTCGCTCGCTGAACGCACAGCCCTACATCAGTCCCCAGGCGGGGACGAGTTTGAAGAGCCCTATGGCTAGCGCGGTGCCTATGGCAGGGATCAATACGGTCGTGACGAAGATCGGTCGGTAGCTGCGCGCATGAGTTTCGTGGCAGATGTTTTGAATCAATATCACTAGGAAGCCGTTGGCTGGCAGCGAATCGAGCGTGCCGGAGGAGATGGCGATGATGCGATGCAGTGCGCGCGGCGCCACACCGAGTTGATCAATGTAGATGGGTTTGATGATCGGCAGCGCGATCCCCTGCCCTCCCGACGCTGAACCGGCGATCCCCGCGATCACCGCGACGGCGATCGCCGCGCCGATCAGTGGATCGACTGGCAGGTGAGTGACCCATTCGATGACTTGTTGGAATGCCGGCAAATCTTTCACCGCCGATCCGAAGCCGACCACGGAACCGGTCGAGCCGACAGCCAGCAGTCCATTGACAAAACCGTCGCCGAAACAGGACCAGCCGCTCGTCAAATGTCGCCGAAACGCGATCAGACCGGCGAGCACTCCGAAGAAAATCGCCAACGTGGCATCTTCGGGAAAGTGGCTCAGGCCCCGATGCAGACTCGGCCAACTTGTTGAAGAGACACACCAATCAGCCAGACGATGACACAGCCACGGAAGCAGGTTCAAGCTCAGCAAGGTGATGATCAGTGGCGTGATCGCGACCCATAGTTTTGGCCCGCGTATGCTGGACAGCGGCGCGACGCGATCGTTCTCTCGCGGCTCAAATCGCTCACCTCGAGCGACCGCCGCGCGGATTGTGCGGTCAAGATAATACTGCCCGGAAGCGAACATCACGACCGCGACGATCAGGCTCACCGGCCAACCGGCCCGCGCGTCGGTCAGCGGCTGTTTGGTCACATCGTCGATCAGGAACTGGATCGGGATCAGATTCTGAATTTCGGGTGAACCGGCGGTCGTCATCGTGAAGGTAATCGATCCGAAGGCAATCGCGGCTGGAATGAATCGCCTCGGCAAATTGGCAGATCGGAACAGTTGCACCGCCAGCGGGTAGACCGAGAACCCGACGACGAACAGAGAGACACCGCCATACGTCAGGACCGCGCACGCCAAAACGACCGCCAAGCATGCGCGATGTTCGCCAAGTAACTTACCGACTCCGTTGGCGACCGAGATCGCGGCCCCCGATTCGTCCATCAGCTTTCCGAACACGGCACCAAGCGTGAAGATCAGATAGAACCGTTGGAGATAACCGGCGAATCCCGCCATGAAGCCGCCGGTCATCGTGGTCAACGGATCCGCACCGCTCAGCGTAGCCGCCACCAAGGCGCAAAGCGGCGCAACCACGAAGATGCTCCGGCCCTGGACGACCAAGTACATCAGCAACGCCAAGCTGCCCAGCAACACCAGCAAGTCAAACATTCCAGGGTGAGGCTCCGAGTAGAAAGTCATCGCGAAAAGAGTCCAACGAATGAAAGGAGACGACGAATGTTTCGGCCTTGAGCATTCATCGTCTCCTTCGCTTCTTGGGACTCAATTAGCGATCAGAAACGATCACCGGTTTCAGTACCGTCGTGTCGATGCGGCCTTGGCGTTCAAAGATCACCGGAACGGGATCATTGCCGGCCCGAGAGACGGCGGCCACATCGACGGCGGTGACCTGTTTATTATTGAGCTGGAGAATTCGATCAAACCGTTGCAGTCCAGCAAGGTCGGCGGGCGAGTGCGGGATGACTTGCACGAGGATCACGCAGTTTGGTTCGGCGGGATCAGTTCGCCACGCCAATCCCCAGCGAGTCGGTTCCCCAGCCAATCGGATCGTGAGTTCTTTTGGATCGCTTTCGCCAGACCGTTGAATCAACGCTTGCGTGGTTTTTGGTGCGACGACGACGATCGTTCGAAAGTCGACGACATCGGACACGTCTCGGCCAGCGAAACTGAGAATACGGTCTCCAGCTCGCAACCCGGCGGCGGCGGCAGCCGACTGCGGTGCGACATCGCGAACCTCGACGATTCGCTCGCCAACAAGTTCGGGTCTCCAAGCAATCCCCAATCGGCCGGAAGGCACAGGCAAAGGCTGTTCGATTTGGGCCTGCTGCTGTTTCGTTTCGCGAGAACCCTCCGAGCGAAATGCCGGCAGGGAATCAGCGTCGGCCGCGAGAAGTGCCGACAGCAGCAACAAACGCGCTGTCCGTTGTAAGCCGGGGTAATTGAGTTTGTCGGCGTCGTCCGACGGACGGTGATAATCGTCGTGCTTGCCGGTGTGCAGCATCACCGCCGGAATGCCTGCGGCGATGAACGGATAATGGTCGCTGTCTTCGCGCAAGTCCCAAGTGAAGTCAAGCGGCAAGCGCGGGGCCAGCGGATCGATTGGATCAAGACGGGTCGGGGGGGATGGCGAATTCGCCTCAGACAGCAATCGCCGCCAACCAGACGCCGCACGCCAGCCGGTGATCTCGATGCCGGCATCCGTCAGACGCCCGATCATGTCGGCATTGATGACCAGTTTGACTTGCGACTTTGGCACAGTCGGCGACGTCAGCCAATGTTTCGATCCGAGCAGTCCTTTTTCCTCCGCATCCCAAAACGCAAACACGATCGTGCGACGCGGCGGCTGCGGTAGTTTCTTCACGGCGTCGATCACTTCCAACAGTGCGGCCACACCACTGGCGTTGTCGTCCGCTCCATTGTGAATGAAGCCGATTGGCCCGCGACTATTCTTCGGCGTGCCGAAGCCAACATGATCGTAGTGCGCACTGACCAAGATCACTTCGTCCGACACGCGCGGATCGCGTCCGGATTGCTTCGCCAACAGATTCCGCATGTTGCCGTTAAATTCTTGCACGAACTGACCGTCCTGGCCGGCTGGCGATACGCCGAGCTTGCGAAGTTCGGTGATCACGTAGGCGCTCGCCGCGTGACCTGACACGGTTCCCGACTCGCGGCCTTGCAAGGCATCGCTGGCCAACGTGCCGATATGTGTCTTCAGGTCCGCGATCTGAATGGATTCGACCGCCGCCGACCAGGCAGGTTCCGCACCCCAACCCGAAGCGCAAGCGAGGGAGAACGCTCCCAAAACCATGAAATTCATTGCAGCGTGAAGCATTCGCCCTCGCCGGCACTTCGGGTTGATGTGTTTCATGTTTGCACCCGGTCGGAATACCACGCGGCTAGTCCGCCACTGACGATGATTGGCAGCCAAACGGCCAAGTCTTGTGGAACCAAATTGACTCGGCCGAGGTACTGCGACGCTTGGGCCAAGATCATCAACAGCAGCAGCATCAGCGTGCAGACAGCCAGATTAGTGATCAACGAAAAACTTTCTTTGCGCATCACCAGCGGCAACGTCAAGCAGACGGCCAAGAGACTTCCGATCGGCTTGGTCAAGCGTTCGTGCAAGTGCATGGCCTGAGCGCGCGAAGTCATCAAACTTTGCGACGGAATCCGTAAGCGTTCCACTAAATCGGCAGTCGACTGATAACGATATGCCGCAGCCGAGCCGAGCAGTTGCTCGCAGCCGAGATTCGTGATCACGAATATATCGTCCGAGTCGGGAATTGGCCGAATCAACTCACGGCCTTCCGGGGTCAGCCGCAAATCCTGGAATCGAACATTCGGGTCTTGCAGATGCCAACCCCCTGGCCGATCCGCGCGGCGGCGGTGATATACGGCTTGTTTCGCTTTGAGCGTTGTGATTTCGGCGGTCGCTTCGGGGGCGGGCAGCAGAAACTCCGGTCCCAGCAGCGTGCGTTCTTTGAGCAACAGTTTTTGGCCGCCAATCTCGATGTGCGAGGCGAAGTCACGCCGAGTTTGCACGTCTTGCCCCGCACTTTCGGACGCGCTGATCGGACGCAACAACTCCTCGGCAATGACCGGGAGCACGAATTCTTGATTCAGCATCAACAGGCCGTTGACCGCCAGCGTGCCGGCCAGCATCGGCCACAACAACCGATACGCGGGAACCCCGGCTGAAAGGATCGGATGAATTTCTTTGTTCTTCTGCAACAAAGCGAAGACGACCATCGTGGCAATGACGGTCAGGATCGGAGCCACCAGATCGAAGATCAGCACCGATTGATAGCCGTAATGCTCGGCCATGCGCTGGAGCATCGCGACGGACGATGAGCTTTTCGCTGTATCTTGAAAGCCGTCCACATTCGTGATGCCGTCAAACACCACGTACAAACCGAGCGTCGCAAATAAGCCGATTCCGAACACCTGCCCGAATCGACGCAGCAAATAGCGATCAATCGTATTCACGGCGAATCCATTCCCCGTCAGTAGCCAGCACTCCATCCGGCGAGATTACACGGCGAATGAAGCGAGCCGGTCAAGATGAGCCGACTTGCGGGCCAAATGACGAATTCCGAAGCCGGTTTGACGAAGGAAATCCGAATGATGAATGCCGAAAGCGACGATTCACCTCAAATCGCGATTATTTTCTTTCCGTAGTTCTACGGATGACAATTGCCCTCTGAAATGGCATCTTGTGGTGGTAAATGATGATGTCGGGGTCAATGGCCTTGCGGCATGATGAACTTCGGATGCGATGCAGGGTGGTGTCATGAAGATCCTGCTGGTGGAAGATAACCCCCTGGATCGCCAGTTCGTGGAGCAGTCTTTGCGCACGGCTCAGGGGGAGTCATTGGACTTGATTCAGTGTGGATCGCTCGGTGATGCGATCACACGCTCCCGCGAAATCACCAGTCCAATTGATGTCGTTCTATTGGACCTGTGGCTCCCCGACAGCGAGGGCTTGGAAACGTGTACGCGAGCCATCGCGGCTCTGCCCGACATTCCGATCGTGGTCATGACCGCCACCGACGATCACGAATTGGCGGCCGAAGTCCTGCGCCGAGGAGCTCAGGACTATCTCGTCAAAGGGATGTTTCCCGGAGTCGCGATGGCTCGCGTGTTGCAATACGCGATCGACCGCCATCGCTTTCGTACGGAACTCAGTCAATACGCCGAGCAATACCGGCAAGTCATCAGCCATCTACCGGCCATCGTCTGGACGACCAATCGCGAATTGCGAATCACTAGTTCCGCCGGCGCGGCGTTGGACGACATCCATGCCGATCCACGCGATATGATCGGGTTGACCCTCGCAGAATACTTGGCTGGCGACGAAGCGCTGGAAATGGCGCTGCAAGGACATTTGCGGGCAGTCGCTGGACAGTCGGTGACTTACGAGACAACGTTCCGCGATCACATCTTTGAAGTGAAGGTTAATCCGCTGCGGCGCAACCGCGACGGTATCATCGGCACCATTGGAGTCGCGCTGGATGTCACCGCCGAGCATCACCTGGATCGCGAAGTGCATTTCGCCAAGACAGTGCAACAGTCCTTGATGCCCACAGAGTCGCCGCAGATCGCGGGGTTCGACGTGTATGGTGCGGCATATCCCGCGCGGCTGACGAGCGGCGACTGGTTTGACTTCTTGTCGTTGAGTGACGGCTCCGTCGGCTTGGTGGTTGGGGATGTCAGCGGTAAGGGCTATGGCCCCGCGATTCTCAGCGCCTCGGTCGCGTCGTACCTCGAAGCCCTCGCTGAAACCCAGCCCGATTTGCATCAGATCGTGACCGTCTGCAATCGGCTTTGCTGCAAGCACAATGACTTGGGACGCTTTGCGGTCTTGTCGCTGGGCCGCCTACGAGCGAGCGAGCGGACCTGGACCTATGCGGGTGCCGGCGAGGGGATGTTGATCGTCGGACGCGACGGTCGATTAAAGCACACGATCGCCGCCTGCGGCCTGCCGCTGGGCCTCATCGAACACGAGCAATACGACGTTCCGACCCAAGTCCCACTTGAACCGGGCGACATTTTGGTGATGTTGACCGACGGCTTCCGCGAAAGCGCCAACAGCGATAACAACTGTTTCGGGCAAGCCGGCGTCCAGGAATGTGTCGCCCAACACGTCGATCGGTCCGCTCGCGAAATCCTGGAAGCACTGCGACGCGAAGCCGAAGCGTTCTTCGATCAGCCCACGCAATGCGACGACATGACCGGCATCGTCGTGAAGGTACTGCCGTAAGAATCACCAAGATCCAAATCCCAATGTCCAAGGTTCCACATTTGGGATTTGGACATTAGAGATTGGGAATTGGACATTCCAAACGCTGCTGCCCGCGCCAGCGGAGCCAGTGATCGGCGAGCACGCAGGCGATCATAGCTTCGGCCATCGGGATGAAACGTGGCAGCAGACATGGATCGTGTCGGCCTTTCGTGCGGATGGTGGTCGGCTCGCCGGTGTTGGTCACTGTTTGTTGTTCGATCGGCAGACTGCTGGTCGGCTTGACCGCCGCTCGCAACACGATTGGCAAGCCAGTCGAGATTCCGCCGAGCATTCCGCCGTGTCGGTTGCTGGAAGTCGTCACCCGATCCGCGACGGAACCGGTCAGTTGAGCGGATGTCTTCGGCACGAACAGATCATTGTGTTCGCTGCCACGCATCGTGACGCAGCCGAAGCCGATGCCGTATTCGACTCCCAGCACGGCGGGCAGACTGAACAAAGCTTTCGCGAAATCGGCTTTGAGTTTGTCAAACACCGGCTCGCCCAATCCGGCCGGGATGTTTGACGCAACGATCTCCGCCGCGCCCCCAATCGAATCGCCCGCCTTGCGCATGGCTTCAATCAATTCGATCATCCGCGCTGCGGCATCGGGATCGGGACAGCGGACGATATTCGGCTCGCCGTTCGGCAATGTCTCGACCTGCGACAGCGTGATCGCGGCGGGGTCGTCAATGTTGGCTTTCACATCTCCGACCTGCACGACGTAACCGATCACCTCACCGCCGAATGCTTGTCGCAAGATTTTTTTCGCGACAACGCCCGCCGCGACTCGTACGTTCGTCTCACGAGCACTCGACCGTCCGCCCCCTCGGTAGTCGCGAACGCTGTATTTCGCATCGAAGCTGAAATCGGCATGGCCCGGACGATATTTATTTTTGATGTCGTCGTAGTCGCGACTCCGCTGATCGGCATTGCGAATCAAGATCGCCAGACTCGTCCCAGTTGTCTGGCCCTCGAAGACGCCAGACAAAATCTCCGGCGTGTCATCTTCCTGCCGCTGCGTTGTGATTTTACTTTGCCCCGGCCGCCGCCGCCGCAAATCGACCAAAAGGTCTTCCTCACAAAGCGGAATTCCCGGCGGAACGCCATCGAGAATGACGACATTTCCCGGCCCGTGACTTTCGCCAGCCGTGGTGATCCGAAACGCTTGCCCAAAAGAATTTCCTGCCATGATCGGCGAATTGTAGCCGCATTCAGTCCGCAGCACAGGCGGCTCGCATGTGCTACGGACTGGGCAGCCTTCGTCGTCTAACGTACAAATCCGCAACGGTCTTCTAGGTCTAATCCGCAAAGGATTTTCGTCACATGGTTCGGGTCGCGATTGTTGGTGCATCTGGTTACACGGCTTTGGAATTGATCAAGCTGCTGCTGCGGCATCCGCAAGTGGAAATCACAGCGGTCACAAGCCGTCAAGAAGGATCGCCGCCTATTTCACAACTGCATCAAAGTTTGGCTGGCAGGCTCGACCTGCGTTGCGAAGATCTGTCGCCGGAGCAGATTGCCGAACGAGCCGACGTCGCCTTTGCTTGCTTGCCGCACGGCGCGAGCACCGCCGTAATCCCGAAAATTTTGGCGGCTGGTTGTAAAGTGATCGACCTATCGGCGGACTATCGGCTCTCCGATCCCGCTGTGTACGAGCAGTGGTACGGCGAAGTTCACACCGACCCGACGCGGCTCGGCAGCACGGTCTACGGTCTGCCCGAATTGTTCGCGTCAAAAATCCCCGGCAGTGATCTGATCGCGAACCCCGGCTGTTACACCAGCACGTCGATCCTCGCGCTTGCGCCGCTGTTGTGCGCGAAACTGATTGAGCCGACCGGCATCATCATCGATGCCAAAAGCGGAGTCAGCGGAGCTGGACGGTCGCCGAAACAGAGTCTTTTGTATGCCGAATGCAACGAGGGCCTGTCGGCATACTCGGTTGGCAAACATCGCCACACGCCAGAAATCGAACAAGTCCTATCCGACGCCAGCGGCCAACGAGTCAGCGTCGTGTTCACACCGCATCTCATTCCGATGGATCGCGGCATTCTGGCGACGATTTATCCACGACTGATTCGCCCCGCCCCGCAGGCCGATTTGCTGAAGGTCATGCGTGACTTCTATAAATGCAAGCCGTTCATCCGAGTCGTCGATCATTTGCCAAGCACGAAAGATTCGGCTCACACAAACTTCTGCGACATCACCGTGCGCTTCTGCCGCGACCAATTGATCGTGATCGCGTGCCTGGACAATCTGATCAAAGGTGCCTCCGGCGTCGCCGTGCAGAATTTCAATCTGCTGTGCGGATTTGACGAAACGACCGCATTACTGCCTGCGTGAAATGTATTCCGCGATCGCGGGGAGCGGACTCGGGGCGCGGATCACGCCGCGCCCAACGGGGTAAGCAAAAGGCTGGCACAATTTTGCGGGGGATTTATTTTATGGC
>JANMIF010000438.1:0-7072 GCA_031375695.1 Planctomyces sp. | reverse complement strand
GCCATAAATTTGAATTAGTACGACTTGACGCCAGGGGGGATCCCTCAACATTCTGGTAGGACGTGGACATGTGCGGAAGTCGGCTCATCATGGCTGCTTCGAACAACTGGGAGCCGAAAATGTATCTCTTGCCGTGGTTGGTTTCGCTGAAGACTTCCCTGAGCCGATCGCATCAACGCCACAAGCGCCGCACGGCAGCTCGCGCGGAACCGTTGGAGCCACGAGCGTTGCTGGTTGTCACGGTGGTCTCTGGCGTCACTGGCTTTTACAACGCTGGGGCAACGACCTTGGTGATTGCCAATACGGGCGCGACCGCCGACCTCGACATCTCGGTCAACCCCGGCGATGTGCTGAACGTGAACGGAACCGATTATCCGGCATTTGACCTAACCCTCGTCGAACGTGTGATCGTGAATTCGACCGGTGTTCCCGATACTCTGGTCGACCTGACCGGCTTGACTGGTTCGCGGTTGGGATTGGAAACGGACTTGGCGAATCCCAATTTCGATCTGCTGATTGAAGTGCTGGGCTCTTCCACCGGAGCGGATACGATTCGGGGTAGCGATTTCAACGAACAAATCTATTCGGACTTTAACCCACTCCTTGTGGCGGGTTTGAATCTCGGAGCGCCGAACGCCGCCACCTTTTCCGCCCCACGCGGCAACGATCCCGCCAACGGAATGCCGGATAGCATCGACTCACACGCGGGGTTTGACATCATCTACTCCGGGAACGAAAGCTCCCCCGACGGGGATATCATCGACGCCGGTGAGGGGACAGACTACATCAACGGTGAAGGAGGCGATGACACGCTGAATGGCGGTCCCAGTGTGGACCTCTTCGGTGTTCCCGATCACGACACGCTCAACGGCGGTTCGGGCCAAGATTTCATCACGGGCGGGATTGGCAACGACTTCATCTTGGGGGGCAACGAAGACACCAGCACGGACCCGGACGGCGACACGATCTTCGGCAATGATGGCAATGACACCATCTACGGTGGCGCAGGTGACGACGAAGTCTACGGTGACAATGGAGACGACCAAGTCAATGGCGGCATCAACAACGATACCGTCGCTGGAGGTACCGGAGTTGATATCGCCAATGGGGAACTGGGTGACGACCAAATGGTCTGGGATGCCGAGGACGTAAACCAAAGCGAAACCGCCGATGGTGGTGTGGGACGTGACACCCTGGTCGCGAACGGCACCGATCAAGACGACAACCTGGAACTGGACCAAGTGCGGGTCAACAACTTCCGCGTCTCGTCCATCAACACCAATCTGGGAACAACCAGCCGCGTGATCAGTTCCTCCGCCACGGAATGCCTCGTGGTGAATGGGCTGGGAGCGAACGACACCATCCGCATCACCAGCCGATTGACCGGAACGCCACTCGCCCTACCTCGCACTCTGATCATCGTCGGCGGTGAAGGTGACGATACCATCGACGGGACGGCCTCCGTGCTGACCGGTTTCGACCCCGCCCAGATCTTTGGCGACGATGGGAATGACAGCCTCACCGGAACGGGGAGCGCGGACAGCCTGTTTGGCGCGGACGGCGACGACACACTGTCTGGTCTGGCGGGCAACGACACGATTGAAGGAGAGGACGGCGACGACAGCATCCTGGGGGGTGCGGGGAATGATGAGCTGAATCAGCTCGACGGAAGTGGCGAGGACACAATCGATGGCGGTGTCGGCAACGACACGATCTTCGGTGGTGACGACAACGATTTGTTGAACGGCAACGCCGGCAATGACGAGATCGATGGCGGCGATGGCGAAGATAACATTTTCGGGGATGCCGGTGACGACTCGCTCGGCGGAGATGAAGGTGACGACACCCTGGATGGCGGCCTTGGCAACGACGAAATTGGCTTGCTTACTAGCGATAACGGGAACGACCAGTCGATTGGCGGACCCGGCAATGACATCCTCTCGGATCTGGTCGGCGACAACGACATCACAGGGAATGACGGGAACGATGGGATCGTTGCTAGCGGCCCGGGCAATCAAACGCTCGACGGCGGCACCGGTAACGACGCCATCTTCAGCGGCGACGGAGAAGATCTCATCACGGGCGGGACAGGCAACGACTTCGTCAATTCAGGAGCGGGTGACGATGTCGTTGACGGCGGAGATGGCAACGACACTTTGGAAGGTGGCGACGACAACGATCAGCTCACCGGTGGACTCGGTAACGACAAACTGGACGAGTCGGCTGACGACGGCAATGACACCATGAATGGTGGAGTTGGCAACGACACGATCAAGGGCGGTGACGGTGCAGACCTGATTCAGGGGAACAACGGTAACGACAAGATCGATGGTGGTGCCGACAATGACTCCATCTTCGGTGACGACGTCGCCAGAACGGAAACGGGCAACGACTCCATCAAAGGTGGATCGGGTGACGACACGATCGACGCGGGAGCTGGTAACGACCAAGTCAACGGTGACCAGGATCTTGCGACCGACATCAATGGCAATATCAATGACGATGGCACGGTAGCGCTGCCAGTCAGTGGTCGCGATCATATCCTGGGTGGCGACGGCAACGACAAGATCTCCGGCGACGACGGCGATGACATCATCACCGGTGGCTTGGTCGGAAGTTTGTTGCAATTGGGCCGGGATACGCTGGCCGGTAACTTCGGAACCGACGCGCTCGATAACCCGAAGGGGTTGGACGTGATCAACGAGAAGCAGAAGAGCTTGTTCACGATCAGCGGCATCTAGTGCCCTGTCAGGGCTTAAAACGGGGGTAGCCGAACTCGTAAGAGTTCGGGGTTTCCTGAAGTCGTACGCTTCAGGAACCCCAAAACTTAGCAGCCTGTTGAAAAACTCGTGGAGCAGGATTTCATCCTGCTCGAATGCCGAAGATTTCAGGCAGGTTGAAAACCTGCCCCACGTTTTTCAACAGGCTGTTAAGACTGACGAAGCACTAGCCACAATTCAAGATTTCTTACGATCAGATTTTGAGAGCCCGTGCCGATTGGCACGGGCTTTTTTCGTTGATCGAAAGACATTGGCATTGGATCGAGCGTGCATCCGGTAATCCGGGGAGGTCGTTGCATCGCAGCAGGGCGTGCTAATTGTTCCGTCTGTGCCTAGTAACCCGAAGCGTGAGCGAGGGCGAGCGCTCCGCAGAACTTGGAATTCATCGCGTTTTGGAGCGTCCGCCCTCGCTGACGCTTCGGGTTTCTAAGCCGCACAGCTTTCGCAGATTCAAACATTAGCACGTCCTGGCGTCGCAGGATTTGCGGTTGCAATGAAAAATGAAGCATGGAGAATGGAGAACGCGATATGGCAGACAATCGAAGCATTCGCCATTCTCTATTTTTCATTTCAAATCCAAACGAACACCGCCACAGTCGAGGCTGACATTGCCGACGTCCCCTGCCCCGCGTGAGGAACCGAGCTTTGAACTTTCGGCCGAAGCGATCACGGTGCGGATTCGTTGGTTCGGCCTGGCCGTTGGATACGCCTTGGTGAACTTGGTGCCGCGCGGCGAGATCGTCGCTCACTCCGCTTTGCCCGAGTGGCTGTCGAATCGGCAAGTGCTCAACGGCCTTTTGACCTTCGGCGCGTTGTACGCGATCGCCGACACTTACTTCAGCCTGCGCGGCCGCGTGTTTCTGAACCGGGCTCCGCTGTTGATTTCGGCCATGGAAGCGTTGTTCATCGGGCTGCTGTGCCACTTCGACCAAGGCTTGGACAGCCCGTTTCGATTTTACTATTTCTTATCACTGTTGGTCTGTGCGTTTCGATACTCGCAGCCGATCACGTATTCAACGTTCGGGCTGCACACGCTGAGCTACGTATTGCTGGCATTTGTGGCCTCGCCGCATTCGACCGACGATCCCTCGCGAGTCGGCTTGATGCTGATTTGGCTGGGCTGGATGACGTGGGCCAGCACGTCGCTCGCCGGCTTGCTGCAAGCCGCGCGGCGGCGGCTGTCGTTTCTGAATGACGAGCTGCTCAAGAATCAGCATGACCTCGAACAACGGATCGAAGAGCGAACTCAGGCGCTCAAGGAGTCTCAAGCGTTCGTCGTTCAACAGGAGAAGCAGGCGGCGTTCGGTCTGCTCGCGGCCGGGATCGCTCACGAGGTGGGCAACCCGCTGACGGGGATCAGTTCCGTGATTCAATTGCTCAATCGCCGCGAGATCGATGATTACACGCGTGAAAAATACCAAACAATCGACGATCAATTACGTCGCATCCAACGGACGCTGCGTGAGCTGATCGACTTCAGCCGCCCGGCCACACTCGATCGCAGCCAGTGCGATTTGCACGAGGTCATCGACGCGGCACTCAACATCGCCAAGTACTACAAACGCCGTAAGAACAAGCAAATCGTCACACACTACGCCGACGGTCTGCCGAAGATCGCCGCCGTCCGCGACCAGTTGGTACAGATCTTTTTGAACCTGATTCTCAACGCGATGGACGCCACCGCCGAAGGGGGCACGATCAACATCACGACCCATTGTGGCGCGTCGCTCCGCGACGCGAATGACGTGCAAAACATCGACGTCGAAAAGCCACTCGCGACGCGGAGCGCCTGTGAATCATTCGAGCCGCGACCGTCAGGGAGCGTTCAAAGTCCTTGTGAATCACCACTCCCTCACGGTCGCGGCTCGAATGATTCCTCGAAAGATTCACCGGCTCGGAGCGTCGAGCCACAATGCCTGCGGATCGCCATCACAGACGACGGCTGCGGCATCTCCGAAACGGGTCAAGCAAAACTCTTTCAGCCGTACTTCACGACCAAAGAAACCGGCACCGGCTTGGGTCTGTTCGTCTGTAAACTGATCCTCGAACGCAGCGACGGACGCATCGAACTGACCGACACCTCGCCCAGCGGCACAACGTTTTCCGTGTTGCTGCCCTGCGGATGATCGGTGATGATGTGCCCGGTTGGCGATTTTGAAATTCGTGAACACGCCGATCAGAGTGAAATTGAAGGAAGAAATCATGTCATCGGTAACACTTGAAGTTGCTCAGGCTAATCTACCGGGATTGATTCATCAGCTCGCACCCGGCGAGGAATTGGTAGTCACGGAGGGGAACCAGACGATCGCCAAAATCGTCGCCCCGAAGCGGCGTGTGAAATTAGGAGCAATGCGCGGCACCGTGCTTTACATGGCTCCCGACTTTGACGCTCCTTTGGAAGACTTCAAGGAGTACATGGAGTGAAATTGCTGCTTGACACACACGTCGTGATTTGGTCGGTGGACAACCCCACAAAGCTGAGCCGTCCGGCCGTCGAAGCGATTGAGAACGAATCGAACGAACGGTTGATCAGCATCGGGACCGTTTGGGAATTAAGCATCAAAGTCCAACTCGGCAAATTGACACTCTCCCGCCCTTTCCGTGAGTGGATCGATGACGCCTTCGTTTTTCTTTGCGCGAGTTTACTGCCGGCAACGCTCGATGACGCCGACGAACAACATCGGCTGCCATTGCATCATCGCGATCCGTTCGATCGGATGCTTGCGGCTCAGGCCAAGTCCGGCGAACTGACAATCGTCAGTATCGATCAAGTCTTTGACGTGTATGGTGTGTCACGCATCTGGTGAATCCTTTCTGTGTTTTGAGGTCAACGTGTCGGTTCATCGTTCTGTACTAATTTGCGAAGACGAAGAGGTCATCCGGCGCTCGTTGGCCGAGTTGCTTTCCGGCGAGGGCTATGTCGTTTCGCCGGCAGCCAACGTGACGGAGGCGGTGACGTTGGCGATGAGCCATGATTTCGATGTCGCCATTTGCGACGTCATGCTTCCCGACGGCGATGGTATCGACTTGCTCAAACGGTTGATCCGGCTGAACCCAAGGACGGCGGTGCTCGTCATCACGGCGTATGCCACGGTCGAAAATGCGGTCGAGGCTTTCAAGGCGGGAGCGTTCGATTACCTCGTCAAGCCGGTCATCTTTGACGATCTACTCAACAAGCTGCGGCGGCTGTATCAGTTTCGAGCAGTCGAACTCGAAAACCAAGCGTTGCGACGCGAGTTGGCTCGGCGCGATGACTTCGATCACATCGTTGGGTCCAGCAAAGCGTTGACCGATCTGCAAGACGCTATTCGTAAGTTGGCGAAGACGAATTCCAATGTGCTGCTGGTCGGCGAAACCGGCACCGGCAAGGAACTGTTTGCTCGCGCGATTCATCGAGCCAGCGCGAAGAGCGCGGAAAAATTTCTCGCAGTCAATTGCAGCACTCGGCCGGTAGAACTGTTGGAAGCGCAGCTCTTCGGATCAAAGTTGGCCGTGATGGCGGGCGGCGCATCCGATCAACTTGGCATCTTTCAACACGCCAGCGAGGGAACCGTGCTGCTCGACGAAATCAGCGAGATGCCGCTGAGCACGCAAGCCAAGTTACTGCGCGCCATTGAGTATCAAGAAATCCTGCCGCTCGGCGGTTCCGAATCGGTGCGTGTGTCGGCCCGGATCATCGCCACGACGACCCGCGATCTCGTCCTAGAAGTGGCCGAACGTCGATTTCAAGACGACCTGTTTTATCGTCTAGACGGCGTGAAATTGACAATCCCGCCGTTGCGCGAACGAGCCGACGACATCCCAGAACTGGTCGAATTCTTCGTCGGCAAACATTCGCGGGCGATGAATAAGCGCGTCACCGGAGCCGACAGCGAAACCGTGCGACTGCTGATGTCGGCTCAGTGGAAAGGGAACGTGCGACAGCTCGACAATGCTCTCGAACGAGCCGTCTTGATGTGTGACCGCCCGCACATTCAGCCCGAAGACTTGCCGCCGGAACTGCTCGGCCTGGCCCAACCGCTGCCGGATACCGACGACTTGCGAACCGCGCTGCGACACTACGAGCGACTGCACCTCGCCCGCGTCCTCCGCCAATGGCCCGACAAACGCGAAGCCGCCAAACGCCTGAAACTCGGTCTCTCCAGCCTGTACCGCAAGATTGAAGAATTGGGCATCGAACTGTGAGCTATGTAGCCGTCATCGCTCCGCGTGACGAGCCGAACGTCCATCGACCATTGAATTCAGAGATTTGAGTTCTTTTATTTTGCATGACACGTTCCGTGAAGCGATCG
>JANMIF010000435.1:0-19386 GCA_031375695.1 Planctomyces sp. | reverse complement strand
TTGAAACAACTGCGGAGTCGTGTGCTCCTTGCTAGCACAGCCGAGCACTCGTTCGTTTGCCTTCGTCCGCGGACACTCAAAGCGAGTGCCGCCATCCAAAACAATTTCATCGCCGACCACCCCGGCTCTGCCGAAAACCGGCAAAACCACTGCGGCGGAAACCACCACTCAATCGCCTGAACAACCTCGTCTCGGCAAGAGTTCTTCTGTGGCTCCGCCACCTTCGATCCTCCGTGAATTCCGTTGGAAACCTGATCCAACGCAACTGAACCACACGCTCGAAGTCTTTTGCTAGACAACCTTTCTCACTCAGAAACTACCCCTCCTCTGAACGGCGTTTCCTGCCACCCGACGGCTTCATGCGGCCAAAACTCGCATTGCTCCAATTCGCGAAATCCTGCGAACATCCGCTGGGCTGCGTTTAGATCTCAGGGATGAGGTGGGCGATGTCGTTGTTGGTCAAGGTGTTGTTTGCGGCGAAGGCGAAGAGCACGCATCACAAAATCGCGCTCGATGCGTTGCCTCGGCTGACGTGCCGCGAGGCGGCGTCGTGGCAAGAAGTGTTTCTGCGGTATCACGATCCGTATCTCGTCGGCGCGAAAGCTCCTGACGATCAATTCAAGGATTTCAAGAATCATGTGCTGCATGTGAAAGACGGGTTCTGGGGCGGCGCTCCCGCGACTGCGTTGAAGTGGTTCGACAAGACCGTCACGGCCATGCGCGATCAAAACTGGGTCGATGCCGCGTACTGTGCCGGCGTACTGAGTCACTACGTCACCGACCCGGTCATGCCGCTGCACACCGGGCAATCCGAAGCCGAAGGCCCCGTGCATCGGCCTGCCGAATGGAGCATCACCAAGTCGTATGAAAAGCTGCGAGACATTCTGGTCAAAGAACTCGGCGGCTATCCGACCGTGACCGTCCCGGAAACCGACGATTGGCTGGGTGACATGGTGCGCGCCGCGGCCGTCGTGGCTCATGGCAGCTACGAATCGGTGATCGACCGCTACAACATGACTCTCGGAGTCAACGATCCGCCAGCCGGACTGGATCGTGTCTTGCAAGAACGGATCGCTCGGCTGATCGGACTGGCCACGGAACTGTTCGCTCAAGTGTTGTCGCGCGCGATTGAAGAATCGCATCAGCCTGCGCCGCCAGTTGATTTGACACTCGACACACTCATTGCGTCGCTGAATATGCCGATCAACTGGATCACGAAGAAAATCAGCGACGTCAAAGACCGCATGCAGATTGAGGCGATGTACCGCGAATTCCAGCAGACCGGAAAAGTCATCGAACGGCTCCCGGAAGACGACAAACTCGTGCGCGAACTACATGCCTCGGAAGTGCTCGGCGTCGCGACTGATACGCTCGACGCCCAGCCGATTCGCCGCATCGGCGCGTTGCACGGAGCACCGGCCGCTCGTCCGGGATCGCAATCGTTGCCACAAGCCGCCCAACCGATCATCCGAAATCCTCAGAAAGTCATGACGCTGCACCCGGCGCACCCGCAGCCTCCAGTGACGCAAACGCTTCGCGCAGCCGCCGAGTCGCTGCGAACGCCCGTCATCCCGCTCGGCCAGCCTCGGCAAGTCCCCCCCGCTCCGGCTCACGCTCCCGCGCCGGTCACGGTCGCGACAACGCCTCGCACTCCGCTTCCGCCGCCGCCGACTTCTGTTGTTGCGTCGAGCGAACCACATTTAAAGTTCGCTCCAGTTGCAACCAACAATTTGGCAACGAATGATTTCACTGCCGATTCGATCTTTCACGACGACCTCAAACGTGCCGTTCCGCCACCGTTGCCGCGAGTCATTCCGCCCACAAAGATCGCGCCGCAAGTCAGCGATCTGCCCGAACGTCTTGAGTTGCCACAACGACCGGCTGTGCCACCTGAGTCGCCGCCGACTAACGCCGAATCCGAAGAGTCGCCGCGCTATTACCTCGAACGAAATCGCCCCGTTGTCGATGCCCCGTCGATCGGACCGAAGACCGCTGAGCGATTGCAGAACGTTGGGATCGAAACAGTTCAGGACTTGCTCGACTGCGATCCCGACGCCGTGGCCGCGCAGCTTGATGTGCGACACGTCTCGGCGAACACGATTCGCGAATGGCAGGCACAAGCTCAATTGGTGTGCGATGTCGCCGGCCTGCGCGGTCACGATGCACAGATTCTCGTCGCGTGCGAAATCAACGACCTCGACTCACTGTCGGCTCAGAACCCAGCCACGCTGCTGGACAGAGTCGAAACATTCTTGGCGACGACGGAAGGGGAACGAATCCTGCGTGGCTCGACACGCCCCGACCTAGACGAAGTCACTGACTGGATTCAATCCGCCCGCCGCTGGCCCAAACGCCGAGCCGCTTAACGGACCAACATCCAATCGAGCGTTGCCTTCTCGGGCAGGGATTGACTCGAACTTCAAAGGCATTCCGACCGTGGATCGGTCGGTCAAGGCACGATCTCGAATCAGGGCGGTGTGGCGTGCGATGTTGCTGTTCGTGATCGGACTCGGTTGCACGCACACACTCAAGAACGTGGACTTCGGCGAGAACGCTCGCACTGTGGAACCGGTTTCGGCACGAGCGGCGATCACCCACCTCGCTTATTCCGATGACGGGAAAAAGATTGCTGCTCTGCATCAATTTGTGCATCCACATGACACGCGATGATCAATGGTTGGCGGCCCGCCAAATTGGCTTCGTGTGTGATATGTGTCCGAAGAATGGCAATTCGACGCCGGCTGTGATCTCGGTTCCGTGGCATTGGGTTCGCGGGCCTTCGGCCCGATTCGATTCTCGCGCGACGGGAAAGAAATCTTCGTGGCGGACAACGAGAACAACGACGAAGACCGGCTGGCCGTTTGGAACACGGACAACAACCAACTGGATCATCGCCGCTTCGGGTGGGTTCGAACCGTCGGGCCTCATGCGGAGGTGATCGTGACTCACGATGATCAGACTGGTCATTCCATTTTTGATCAGCACGGCCAGCCGATCGACCCGGCGTGGCCATCCGAGGAAATCTGCAAGGGGTGTCCGCCCGGTTGGCGAGATTGCTTTTCCCCCGACTGCCGTTTGATGGCGATTCTTCACGAGTAAACCGAGTGGCCCAAAACCGTATTCATCATCGATTGGCAGACTGGAAAAACGCAATCGTCATTCACTGCCGAGAAATCGCTGTGGAACTTCGCCATTTCACCGAACGGGCGATTGATCGCGATGACCGGCTTCGACGGTCCCGACATCGACTTGCGAGACGCTCAATCCGGCAAGCTGGTCACGACGCTCAAAATGGAAGCCGATGACTTCTGGGACATCGCCTTTTCGCCCGATGGCGTATTGCTCGCGGTCAGCGGTTGTGCCGAGCCGGAGAAAAACAAAAAGCGCCAAGGCCAAACCGCCGTCTGGCACGTCCCGACGTGGAAGAAACTGAAAACCTTCATCGACCGCGACTCTTGGGCCACTATCGCCGTGACGTTTTCGCCCGACAGCTTGACACTCGCGTGCGGCACGACTCAGGGCACGATCCGATTTCACAACGTGCCAACTGTCGAGTAACCGTCAACCAGGAATTATGGTCGCGCTCACGATTATCAATCTCGCCGTCGAACGCACTGCATATGGGGTCGATCCGTGTGGCCCCGTGTTTCAAACCTCACGAAGTCGGACGAGCTCCTGTCGGCCGTATTCCTTGGAAGTTGCCGCGGCTTTCGCTAAGTAGACAAGTATCATGCAGCTTCTTGTGATTCGTCATGCTCGTGCGGCCGAGGCCAATGGCGGCTCAGATTCGCAACGGCCCCTCACGGACTTGGGGCGGAGCGAGTTTGAGGCGGCGGCTTCGAAGATTGCTCAAAGCGGTTCGGTCCCGCAGCACATTTATCACAGCCCGGCTCGCCGCACCACGGAGACGGCGGAAATCCTGGCCAGTTGCTTGGGATTGGCAATCAGTGCTCGCGAAATGGTGCCATGGCTAACACTGGGCAGCGGCTGCGACGACATTCTGCCAATGCTGAACGAGTTGCCGGCGGAAGTGACGGCGATCGTCGGCCATGAGCCGGCGATGAGTGCGTTGGCATCGGCATTCGTCGGTGGCGGTTGGTTCAAGTTTCTGCCAGGGACTGTGGCGTGCATCGAGTTTGAGACGCTGGTCATTCCCGGTACTGGCCAGTTGTTGTGGATGCTCGATCCGCAGCCGGCCTCGTCACAATAACCCGCAGCGTTAGCGAGGGCGAACGCTCCGAGTTGCGTTGAATTCAGAGTCTTTTGGAGCGTTCGCCCTCGCTGAAGCTGCGGGTTTCTTTCTTTTCTGTCGAGGACTCGTGAGTTGGGCATGTTGGAATTGATCGCTGAAGGTTTGGAACCGCAGCAGCGTTGGCGGCAGTCGCTGACGGCTGGACGAAGCTACATCCTTGGCCGCAGCGTGGAGGCAGATTTTCCGGTGCCGTGGGATCGGACGATCTCGCGGCGGCATGTGTCGATCACCGCCAGCGAACAGTCCGTGCAGGTTGCGCGACTGGCTGAGGCGTCGAATTCGTTGTGCGTTGCGGGAGAAGTCGTCGAACGTTGCGAGCTGCGAATCGGCGAACAGTTCGTGCTCGGCGCGACGCTGTTTCACGTCGAGCAGCAAGGTCTGTCAGGTAACTCAGCGAATGAGCGGCCGTTTCAGGAAGTGACCTTCGACGCGCACACGTTGCGGCAGATTCGCTTTCGCGATGCGGATCGGCAGATCGAAGTGCTGACACATTTGCCAGAAGTGATTTGGGGGGCTCGCAACGACGATGAGCTATTCTTTCGACTGACGAACGTGTTGCTGGCGGGAGTGATTCAGGCGGACGTGATCGCCATCGTGCGTAGCGGGTTAAGTGAGCAAATTGATGTCGCTCATAGCTCTCGGCGACGTGAGACGGCGGGTGAATTTCGACCTAGCTCGCGGCTGGTGATCGAAGCGTTCAAGCGTCGGCAAAGCGTGTTGCACTTGTGGCCGTCGGCTCCCGAATTGAGTTCGCAGTACACGGCCGCGGCGGAACTCGACTGGGCGTTCTGCACGCCGGTGCTGGATGCTCCGACGGCGCGTTGGGGTTTGTACGTTGCCGGCAAGCAGACGCGACCGCTCACGGGGGCGGGTGATGAATCGCTCGAAACCGCGCACCTCCACGCGAACGTCAAGTTCACCGAGTTGGTCGCCGAAATCATCAGCTCCGTCCGGCGATTGAATCTGCTTGAGCGACAGCAAGCCGGGCTACGGCAATTCTTCGCCCCCACGATCTTGACGGCGCTCGGTCAAGAATTGAACACGGAAGTCTTGGCTCCTCGCGAATGCGATGTGACCGTGATGTTCTGCGATCTGCGCGGCTTCGCGCATCATTCGGAGGAATCAGCCGGTGACTTGATCGGCTTGTTGAATCGAGTCAGCCAGGCACTGGGGGTGATGACGTCGCATATTTTGGAACATCGGGGCGTAACGGGGGACTTTCAGGGAGACGCGGCCCTCGGTTTTTGGGGCTGGCCGTTCGCGTCGGACGAATCGCCGCTGCAAGCCTGTCGAGCGGCACTCGGCATCCGCAAAGCCTTCGCCGAAACGTTTCAGCAGCCGGGACACCCGCTGGCGAACTTCCGTATGGGAATCGGATTGGCTCATGGCCGAGCGGTGGCCGGTAAGATCGGCACGTCCGAGCAAGTGAAGGTCACGGTGTTTGGACCGGTCGTGAATCTCGCCAGCCGACTGGAAACGATGACGAATCAACTCCGCGTGCCGATCCTGATGGACGAGTCGCTGACGCAACTGGTCCGCGGTAAACTCGACCCGCTCGAAGGCCGAGTTCGCCGCTTAGCCAAAGTGCTGCCAGTCGGCCTGGAAACACCAGTCGTCGTTTCCGAACTGCTGCCGCCGGAATGCGACCTCCCCGATCTGACCGACGCTCATTTGCAGCGCTACGAACAAGGGGTCGATGATTTTGTGGCGGGCCGTTGGGAAGCGGCCTATCGCTGCCTGCACGACATGCCGGCCACCGATCGTGCCCAAGATTTTCTGATGGCCATGATCGCTCAGCACAACCGCCAAGCCCCCCCCGGTTGGGATGGCATCGTGCGACTGCAAAACAAGTGAGTGTGGCACAATCACCAACGTCCGCGAGTGCTCATTTGCAGCGTCTGGAAGTTTTGAAACGCCAGCATTGCGAACATTACGATGCGGAACTTGTCCGGTTCACCGGATCGCGAAGTCTCAAACAACGTCCAGCCGATCACGGCGACACAAACCAAGATCGACAGCTTGAGCGTCAAGTCCCAAGCATCGTACGTGCGGAATCGGCCGATCACTTGATGCGCGATTTGACCGCCGTCCAGCGGCCAGACCGGCAGCAGATTCATCAGGCTCCAGTACCAATTGATGAGCAACATGGTTCCGATAAAGACAACGATCGGCTCAGCGGCACCACGCAGATTGACCGTCCGCACCAGCCACAGCGTCAGTCCCCAGAGCAAGAAGCCCGCCGCTGGCCCGGCGGCGGAAATCAGGATGTTTCCCATGCGGGACGGGTTGGCCGAGCGAGTTGCGTAGCCGCCGAAAAAGTGCAGCACGATCTCCGATCGGCCGCCGTAATACCGACCGGCCAGGGCGTGACCCAACTCGTGAACCAGGATCGACACGAACACCGCCGCGATGCCGACCAGCACATGATCCAATTGATCCGACCAGACCACAAACGCCGAAGTCAACCAAAACCACGGATGCACACGAACCGGAAATCCCAGGCAGGAAAAACGGAAGTCGTAATCACTCGGCGGAACTTCCTGACCCAGCATGGCGGTATCTCGATGGGATGAACGGGTTACTTCGACGACTCGGCTTTCAACCGGTCGCGGAGACTTTCGATGCGAGTGAGATTGGCCCCTTCGGGACGTTTCTCCAACAGCCAGTCGGCGTCGGCGAGAGCTTGCTCGTTGCGTTTGGTGAAGACGCAAATCTCGAAGCGGTTGGCTCGATGATCGGGATTGTCGGGGTCCAGCGTCAACAGCGTATCGGAGTAGCGATACATCGCTTCGGCGTCTCGTTCGTTGCGAGCTCGGCCAAGCAAGTTGGACAGCACGCGAGATAAAATGTCGCGCGGTTTGGCCGTCACGAAATGTTCGTCGCGAGCCGGCCGTCCGCTCATGCGGAAGACCAACTCTTCCGCCTGTTTTCGAGAGAGATTCTGGCCACCATCGAACACGTCGATGAGCTGGCCGTCCCCCTTGGCTGGTTCATGCCGCACCACGAAATGGCTGGGCAGCCCGACGCCGACCACGTTCAGGCCGATCCGCCGTGCCAAGTCGATGTACACGATCGAGACCGAGATCGGCAGACCTTCGCGGTCGTCGATGACTTCGTTCAAGTGGCTGTTGGACCGGCTGTCGTAGTTGGTTCGACCGCCATGAAAGCCCAGCTCTTCAAAAAAGAATTTTTTTAATGCGGCTAACTTCACTAAGTCATCCGCATCGGCTGGCAGTGACTTCGTGAGATCAGCCGCCAACGCTTCGATCTGTCGGACATAACTGGCAACATCCAACTCTTCGTGATCGAGCGCCGCGATCCACAACGTCGCCGTCAACAAATCCATCTGATCCGGCTTGGCCAGCAGCTTGCTGAGTTCCGCCTGCACGCGATCGACATGCACATCGTGCGCGAGTTGCTTCAGCCGCTCCGCCTGCTGCTCCAATTCGCGAGCTTTTTCACGCAGCGCAACCCCGGCCGCCGCCCCCTCGCCAATCAATTGGTCGACCAACTTCGGCCCGGCCGCATGTCGCGATGAAATCTCCGGCAGCAGCGACGTGATTCGCTGAGTCAGCTCCTCATTCGGTTGCAGCGACGGCAATTCCTTGGCGACCCGAAAACCACGGAACTCCGCTGCTGTGTGCCGAAACTTTGCCAGCCCGATTTGTCCCGTCGTCAAACGGTCATCTTCCGATTCGATAATCTGTTGACCGTTGATGAAACAGCGAAGCCGATCTTTTTCCACGCGGACTTTGATCTCGTTCCAATCGTTCGGCCGATACGCGTCGCTACGAACTTCCTTCAGCACCTGCCACTGAAACACATCCGGCCCGTCAAAGCGGCTGAGCCGAAACGCTCCGTTGGTTGGATAAAAACCATAGTGCTTATCGTTTCCGTCAGAATGAAACACGAGTCCCGCCGCGCCATCTTCCGGTGAGAATTTCACGTTGACTGCCAACTCATACGGCAACTCCGGCGGAGGCGTCTTCGACAAACAGAGCGATCGTCCGCCGAACCCCTGTCCGAGTCCTTCGACCGCGATCTTGCCCGCTCGCTGCCGCCAGTTCGCACCGAACAGTGGCGTCCATTCGCGAGGGTTGAGCTGCCCGATCGTCAGCCATCGCGACATCGAGATCGGATTCGGCTTTTCCAGCAGCGGCTTGAGCACATTCACCGACACCGCGAAACCGAGATTGTTCGTCACCAGCGATTTCATACTGATCACACCCAGCACCCGACCGCTCCGATCGACCAACGGCCCGCCGCTGTTCCCTTGTTCGATCGGCATGGCGATCTGCAACATCGGCTTCCCTTCGATCTCGCGGCGGCCGCTGAGCACTCCTTCGACGACACTGTGCTTCAGCCCGCGCGGATTGCCGATCGCCACGACCGACTGACCGTCCTTCGCGGCATCGGCATCACCCAACAACAGCGGTTTTAGACCAGTCGCTTCGACTTTAATTACGGCCAAATCCATATGCCGATCTGACGCCTGCACGGCGATGACATCGCGTTTCGTCCCGTCCGCGAACTGCACCGAGATCGGCCGACCTTCGCTGATCACATGCAAGTTCGTGGCGATCAACCCATCTTCCGAAACGACAAACCCGGTCCCCAAACCTTCCTGGCTTCCGTCTCGACCGGAAAACGAGATCACCACAATCGACGGCTTCAGGTCCGTGACCAATTCGGCCGTGGTCCGCTCCGGCTTGGCCTCTTTGACTTCATCCGCACCAACCAGCATGGCCGGACTACCGAAAAACATCACGACCAAGACCAGCCGAACAATCAGTCGGCCACAAATGAATAATTCGGCCAGTTGCATGACGCAAACTCCTGGACGGCGGAAACGAGACAGCGATTCGGTGAGCACAGTAATTCGGATCGTCACCCAGCGGGAGTGCTCCACCGTTGGCGTTGGGATTAAACAGCCGACTTACACGAGCGAACGCAGATCGCGCAGCCCGATTTCTTCGCGGCTGGCGAGCGGTTCAGCAAATGGAACGCCGATTGACCAGCCCCAATAGCGGGCGCGGTCACGCAGGTCGTCGAAGATCGTCGGTGGCGTTTGTGCTCGGCCGGTGACGAATTGGCTTTCGTAGCAGCGGACGGCCGCCAGCTTCTCGTCGATGTGCGGCGAGATGTCGATCACGCAGGCGGGCTGCGGATGAATCCGTAGGTGCAGGCTAAAGAAATACAGCATTCGTGGCGGCCAAAAGGCTTCGCCGGGGATGTCGGATTTCGTCAGCTTGCTCCAGAATCGAGCGTCATCAGCTAGGCGGCTAGCGACCACATGATCGGGATGCGAGTCATCCCAATATGGCGCAAGAATGATCTTCGGCCGCGTCAATCGAAAAATCGCCGCGAGAGATCGGCGGGATTCAAGGTCCGCCTGCAAGCTGCGATTCGGCAGGCCAAGGTTTTCGCGCCAGTCAAGTTTCAAAACTTTCGTGGCCGCCGCCGTCTCGGCCGCGCGGAGCGACAACGACCCGCGCGGAGTCGGTTCACCCGACGTGAGGTCAATGACGCCGCAACTCATCCCAGCTGCTTGGCACACACGCAGAATCCCGCCAACGCCAATCTCGGCATCGTCCGGATGCGGGGCAACGACAAGCACATCCAGCGGGCGAGCAGGCTTGATCACGAGGCAATCCTTGAGCATGGTATGAGCGAAGCCGTGCATTCAATTCGCGGATTTCGTGCCGCTGGTTGAATACAAAGTGACGAGAGCAAACTGTTAAGTGAATAATGTGGAACAGACTGCTTTTCTGTCGGCTGGGTTTTGCACTTTGCACTCTTCACTTTGTACTGAATTGCGGCTTCGCCACACCCTAAATGAGAAATCATTGTTTTTCGAAGCGTTCACCTTCGCTTACGCATCGAGTGAGTGTTATCGGCGTAGTCGGACGGTCGTGGAATTCAGCCCAACGGCTCCAGGCGTATTGCCATTCCATCCACAATCGGAGGAATGACCACAGCAGTCGCATCTTCGAGAGGTGTTCCGGCGACAATTTAATTTGCGCTTGTTGAGCCGCCGTCGTCGCCGCCGAGTCCAATTCCCAGCGATGTGCCAAAGCACGGCTCAGGCTTTCCGGTGAAAGGTCGGGCTCTGAGTCCGAGGTCATCAAGCCGCTGGCCTCGGCCAAAACGAACATCTCGAACAACTGGCCGCGATACGGCTCCATTTCTAGCGGCTTAACTTGAGCTTCCGCTTCGAGGATCAATTGGTCAATCCGGTCCAGCAAATCGATGGCAAGTGACTGGGTCGGTGGCGAAGCCGGTGCGGGAGTGTTTTTCATGATTGGCATAACAGAACAGAGTTTGTGCTGGCGATCAAGTGAGCGTCCGATTTTTTTCCCGGCTGGCGAACTCGTGAATCTGTAGGCTGAGCCCTTGCGTCGATGACTCGCGGTTTTCCGCACTAAGAACGCGTCAACTTTCGAGTGGCATTGGGGTAGCCTTCGTCGCGTTGAGGCAACTTTGCCAGCGGTTCTTTGAGTTAGCGAGTGCTCGTTCGGAAATTTATTTTTCGCGTGAGAGTCTGAGCAAAACTTGATCGCCTGTGGCCGAAGATCGATCTCCTCTGGCATCGCGGCCCTGTTGCAGCCATGACGGCAAGGCATTTCTGAGGTTGTGCGGTGGATCTGGGCACAGCGGGAGTGACTCGAATGCGATTCCGTTTGGTGAGCAGGTCTGATTTTGGCGTACTTGGTCAGGCGGCGCGTTGGGTGTGTGCGGCTTCTGATTGAGCAGCTTCGCGTTGAATCAGCAGGCGGTCAAAGGTGTGCAGGTTGCGACCCAGAATGCCCAAGGCCAAGTAGCGTTCCAAGCCCAGTTCACCTCGGTCGCGGCAGCGTTTTGCGCCGTTGCCGGATTGCTGGCCGCCGATGGCGGACTCATGCCGGGGAGTCGTTGCTTCGCGGCTCGGAAGATGACGTTCGCGGCGGCGGATTGAGTGGCGAGTTGTGCGGCGGCTTGTTTGACGCCGAGCTTCGGGAGGCACGGCGATTTTACCAGCTTGGCGAGTTCGACTTGGTTCTCCGGTGAGTGGAAGCCGCGATCAAACGACAGTTCCTCGAATTGATCGTGGAAATGTTTTTGCAGTCGGCGCGTTTCTGGAATCGCGACAGCGCGGTCGGACTCGGTGCGACTTAGCAAGCGATGTTGCGTGAGGAATCCCGCGCCGTCCTCGAACACCAGCACCAAGCGGCCGAATTGCACTGACTCGCCGGCTTTACCCCGTTTGTAGAGTTGCGTGTGCGGCTCGAAGAGGCTGAACAGCTTCTCGTCGCTGGGCACTTTTTCTCCGTGGATCACGCGGCGGCGAGCCACCTCGCGCACCTGCTGCGTGCGAGTGATGAACGTCTCCAGTGTCGTGAGTTCCAGCAGTTCATTGCTGATGTTCTCACCGCCGACGTTCTCGCCGACGACTTGGTCCGCAGAACGAGTGGGAGTGCCACTCTTCAACGCGGCGAGGAACTCCTGCGCTCGGCCGAGCACTCGGCCGCTCTTCTTCAGCAGCTTGACGTACTCGGACTTCAGCCGCTCGGCGTAGTTCGGTCCCTTCTTGGCCGCGATGAGAGCGATCTGTCGAGCCACACTCATCACGGTCTTGAGCAGTTGAGCGTGCTGTCGCCAACCGCTCAGCCCGCGTGACGACGCCAGCGGTTCGCTCAGTTCGATGATCTTGCGAATGCCATCCACGATCAGCGAACTGTCCGCGGGATAATGAATGTTGGTCTCGACCACGAACGAGTCCGCACACATCGCCTTGACGGCTTCGGGAACCAGCGTGTGCCCCTCGCTCACGATGAGCTGACTGATGCTCTCAATCGTCGCCGGTTGCAGCAGACAAACATTGTCGCGAATCCGCTTCCACGAGAATTGAGTCTCGTCGAATCGCTTCGATCGCTTTGTGAGCGTTCCACTTGCTGCCGCTATCGGAAGACAACTGCACTATGCGGACGCCCCATTCAACCAGCCGCCGAGACAGCAGGCACATGCGGCCGAACGTCTCGAGCTTGGTCTGGTCGATGCTTACACACTCATCAATTCAGTACGACACTCGGCTTTACTAGTCGGCGTCGACTCATTTCGGACGCGGCAGGAGTTGGCGTACTTGATCAGATGAAGTTCATTTCCGGTCGCGTTGTGGTAGACGACATCCATAAACGCGAGAATGAGGATCAGACCACGTCCGCCGATTCGTTCCAGATCCATCTCTTGATCTGGATCTAGAGTCCTTTTGACATCGAATCCCGGTCCTTGGTCTCGGATAACGAATTCCAATTCCGTCGCGGACACCTTCGTGGTGATGAAGACACGGCGGTTGCAATAGGGCGATTCTTTGCGACGTTGCGAAACAAGCAGGTGGAAAATGGATTCGTCCTCTTGTCGAAGATCAGAACTACATTCCAAATTTCCGTGGTACATCGCGTTTGTGAGTGCTTCCAGCAGCGCAACCCCGATTCGAATGACGTCATGGGCGTCGTATTGTCGCGTGAGCTCGATCTGTCCCTGCAAGTATTCGAGGAGCGGTGTGACTAACTCGATATCATTTTCGATTACAAACGTTGATTCGCTTTTCGCCAAAGAACTGAGCAGCCGAGACTTTCGTTTGCCGGACTGCGAGAGCGCGAGAACATTTTCAACGACTGAAATCAACTCTTCATTGATCCGACGCTTGGGGATGTAGTTCGCCGCACCAACCAAAAGTGCTTTGACGGCAGTCTCCTCGTCACCAACACCTGTAATTAGAACGACAGGAACGAGTGGGTGATTTGTTTTGATCTCTTGGATCAATTCGAAGCCATCACCTTCGGACATGTGGAGATCGGTCAGGACCAAGTCGACAGTTTGTTCCTCAACGAGCTTCAACGCTGCGTGCCCACCCGTTGCGGATAAGATCTCCGATTGGGGCAAGTGTCTTCTCAGAAGGCGTTCAAGAACTTTGATTTGAATTGGTGAATCATCAACAATTAGAAGGCGTTGCATAACGATTTTTTCGACTCCAGCATTTCGAATGAAAAGTTGCACTTTGCTCTGAAAAAGAACAAAGTAGGTCTAGTTCAACTGCTGCAACATAGGTCGAAGCCGGAATGTAATGCCGGAGAAATCAAGTAGTGAACAAAACAGCCCAGGCTCAAGGTCAGATTGTGAGGGAAATCCTGACAGAAGTACTGAGCCTGTTGGAGCTGACATAGTCGATCAACCGCAGCTTGCCATTGAGGCGCGGCCATCCGCAGTTCAAATTGTAATTCGCAATTCACTGCGTAAAGCATCGGTCATTCGATGAATCTCCTTAACCGCGCGTCCATGCAAGACCGCCAGTTGACCGGTCTTTCCGGTGCGAGCTTCTCGCTCAAGTTGTTGTGCAGCGGAGTAGGCCGATTCTGCGCCAAAATTGGCCACAGTCCCCTTGATAGAATGTGCCAATGTCGCGATCGATTTGACATCCTGTTGCGACACAGCCACGTCCAGGGACGTGAGCAGGTCCGGAATGGTTTTCAGAAATATCTCGGCGAGCTCCACGAGAAAATCGAGTTCTCCATCGAACTTCGCGAGTGCCACCACTTTGTCAAAAGGAAGTGGTTCAGATGAATCGAGCGTCCGCCGCGTCGTGCTTGTGAATTCGGTTTTGCGTTCCGGACCGACCACAAAGCGGTCGACAATTCGAATCAGCGCTTCCGATAGCTCCGATGCAATGATCGGCTTGCTGACGTAATCATCCATGCCGCTCTCCAGGCAACGCTCGCGGTCGCCGGTCATCGCGTGAGCGGTTATGGCGATGATCGGTTGGTGACGTCGTGTGGACTTTTCCTCTTCGCGAATGGCGGCAGTCGCTTCGAAGCCGTCGAGGACCGGCATTTGGACATCCATCAGTACGACATCAAATGGGTTCGCCAGCAATGCGTCCAGCGCAAGTTGCCCATTGTCGACGACAACCACTTCGTGTCCGAGCCTCTTCAAAATTCGAATCGCCACCTGCTGGTTGACCTGATTGTCTTCCGCCAGCAAAACTCGCAGCATTGGCCCGCTGGTTAACTCAGAAACTGAGTTCGTCGGCTCACGCGGACGTTCTGGCCGGTCGGTTCGACTGAGAATTTTGATAATCGCTTGCTGCAACTCGGATTGCTTGAGCGGTTTTTGCAGAGTGGCCGTAATACCCAGTTCGCGACGAAGTTCGAGGCTCAACTGTCGCCCGGCTGAGGTCAGCATCATGATCGTCGAACCGGCGAGGTTCGGATGCATTCTCAATTCCTCAACAAATGCCATGCCGTCCATCCCAGGCATTTGGAAATCGGCGAGAACCAAGTCGATTTGAGTGCCACTGCGCGCCGCACGCCGTAATTCGTCCAGTCCAGCTGGGCCGCTGTCGGCCATTGTGGGGACCATGTTCCAGTTCGTAAGCATTTCTTCCAGAATTCGCCGATTGGACTGGTTGTCGTCAACCACCAAAACGCGAACTCCCGTCAGATCAACTTGAGCGGGCGAGTCCGAAGTATTCGATGGGGTGTGTAACTCAGGCAGATCGATGGCGAATTCAACGGAACTGCCCCGCCCAAGATCGCTGAGCAGTGTGAGCTCACCTCCCATCATTTGAACCAACTGACGGGAGATGGTCAGCCCCAACCCCGTTCCACCGTAAGAGCGAGTTGTCGAGGCGTCTGCCTGCGAAAAGGGGTCGAAAATTTGCGACTGCTTGTCCCTCGTGATGCCGATGCCCGTATCGACGACGGCGAAGCTCAGTCGAACCGTTGTATCTTTGCGAGACACCAGCTTGACTGAGACGATGACCTCTCCTTGCACCGTGAACTTGATGGCGTTGCCAATGAGGTTGACCAGGATCTGCCGCAACCGCCCCAGGTCTCCAACCAAAACATCGGGCACGTCCGTCGCAATCTGACAGAGAAGTTCCAATTCCTTCTCGTGAGCACGAATGGCTAGCGTTTTCATTGTCTCGCCAAGTGACTCACGCAGTTCAAACGGGTTCGGATCAAGCTCCATCTTGCCCGCTTCGATCTTTGAGAAGTCCAGGATGTCGTTGATGATTCGCAACAGCGAACCGGCCGATGACTTGACGGTTTCCAAATATTGCCGCTGGTCGATCGTGAGCGACGTATCCAGAGCGAGATCCGTCATGCCGATGATGCCATTCATTGGCGTGCGAATTTCGTGACTCATGTTCGCGAGGAATTCACTTTTGGCTCGATTGGCCTGTTCTGCAGCAGCCACCGCTCGCTCTAGGGAAATGTGAGCGAAACCACGTTCAATCCCGATTGCGATTCCGTCGGCGATCGAGGCCAAGGCATCAAGTGCCGCGTGGGACAACTCATGCCGTGCGAAGAGCGCCATGACTCCGACAAGCCGGCCATCAACAACCAGAGGGTGTCCCGCAAATGAGACCATTCCTTCGCGTTTGGCCCAATCCTGATCGCTGACCCCGGGGTCTCCGATCACGTCGTTCGTCAGATGTGGTTTTTGCTGCTGCGCGATCAGTCCAATTTTGTATTTGCCAACCGGGACTCGACTGTGAGGGCCGTCGAGGTCTGTGTAGAGTCCGGCGCTTGCCTGCAATTTCAGAACACCTCCTGACTCAGAGATTACCCAGACACGAGCAAACGCTGCGTCGAGGTGTTCCACGAGCAATTCAGCGCAACGTTGCAGGGCCTGACTGATCGAACTGCTTGCGGTTAATGCCACACCAACCTTGGCGGCCAGTTCAGCAAGCTTCGTTTGTTCCGCCAAAGCGGCTTCGGCTCGTTTGCGTTCCGTAATATCTTCGGCCACGCCCAGGAACCCAGTGATTACGCCCGCAGAATCGCGTTTAGCCGTTACTACAAGACTGACCGTGAAGTGGCTTCCGTTTTTGCCGACGTAGGTCCACTCGCGACGTTCAAAACGCCCGAGCTTGGCGTACGCAACGAAAACATCGAACCCTTCAACAGGGTATCCTAACTCACGTGACAACTCTTGTCCGCGAGCCACCACCTCGTCTTTAAGGTGAATGATCTTGAAAGTCTGCTTACCGATCATCTCATCCGCCGAGTAGCCAAGCAGATTTTGCGCACCAGAATTAAAAACCGTGATGAGCCCATTCAGGTCCGTCGAAATGATCGAAACCTGAGTCGCAGCGTCGAGTAGTCCTGCCAATTGCATGTTGGCAGTCTCGATTGCGGCTTCAGCACGATTCTGCTCGGTGATGTCTCTCGCGATTTTGGACGCTCCGATGACCTTCCCCTCGGCATCGCGAATGGGAGAGACCGTCACCGAAACGTGAATCAAGCGACCATCTTTGCGAAGGCGCACGGTTTCAAAATGGTCAACCCGCTCACCGTTCCGCAGCCGAGCCAGGATCTCTGCCTCTTCGTGAAGCCGATCCAGCGGAAGCAGCAACAACATCGGTTTTCCGATCATCTCTTCGGCTGAGTAACCGAAGACCTTCGTGGCGCCGAGATTCCAACTGTTGATGATCCCGTTGAGATCCTTGCTGATGATTGCGTCGTCGGACGATTCGACGATAGCCGCCAGTTGTTTTGACATCACATCGGCGTTGGCTATCGCCGCCTCGGACTGTTTACGCTCAGTGATGTCACGGACAAAACCTGTGAAGATGCGGCGGTCATCCAATTGGACTTCGCTCACGGCGAGATCTGCATCGAAGATTGTTCCGTCTCGACGGACCCCTCGCACTTCGCGACCGATCCCAATGATTCGCCGTTCACCCGTCGTTCGATAATGAGCCAAGTACCCGTCATGCTCACCACGATATGGTTCCGGCATCAGCAACTTCACGTTCTTGCCAACCAGTTCGGACGACTCGTAACCAAAGAGACGTTCCGCAGCCGGATTGGCCGACTCGATCAACCCCTGCTCATCAATGGAGATGATGGCATCCACCGCTCCATCCAAAATAGCCCGCATCCTTCTTTCGCTGTCTCGCAACGAAGCTTGATTGCGAATCAACTCTGTGTTGCCTTGCTGAAGACCGTCACTTGCGACTTCTTGCGCCGCCTCTTGTTGATGTTGCCGCTTTGGATTGCCGCTTGGTTGAGCATTCATCAATCGATAGATCCATCTTTGAAAAGTCGCCCTGCTTCGAAGTCACGACACTCAGGCGTGACGTACAACGCGAACCATAACAAATTCAGTGACTTTTGTTCGCCAGTGGGTGTTCTTGGAAACGTTGGCACATTTATGGCTCTGTCTTGTTGCCATAGATCTGAGTCGGATGAACTCCATGCCGCTTCGCCAACTGACCCACCGTCTCACGCTCCTTCAGAGCGTCCAGCGCCACGCGCGCCTTAAATCCCGAATCCCGAACCTTCCGAGCTTTGCCCATGATCTCTCCTCCTGGAATCCTCGATTCCAGAATCGGAAAAACTCTCTCTTATCCCACTGTCCAACTCTTGGGGTCCACTTCAAACTAAACAGAATGATTTGGTCGGGATTGAACCGCTCAGCCACCTGACGCACATAGCGGCGGATCGCGTGCAGCGTCACATCGGTGCCCGAACTCGGTGACCAAATCAAGCGTGATTTCGTGAATGCAACTCAGGCTTTCATGAAGTCGGCCACGAACACCACGCGCGTCGGATCGGCGACTTTGTTGGCAAACCGCTGGTCGGCGGTCACAACGGCGGTTCCGAGCAAGTCCGCCAAGGCGAGATAGAAACAGTCGTAGGCCGGATGCTTCAACTGACAGGCCAATTCAATGGCGTGGCTGAACAGCAGCCGTTCGGGCGCGACCCGAAGTCGAACGGACAGCAAGGCGTCCCTGCGATCAGCAACTTCATCGCGAGTGAGTTCACCGCGCGTGAACTTCTTCCAAACGATGTTGCCGTACTCGGTGAAGAGCAAATGCGGCGAGAACAGTTCAAAGTTCTCGTCGAGCAACAGCCGAGATTCGACGGTATGTTCTTCCAGAACAAACCATTTGATCGCCACGCTGGCATCGACGACGAACGACTTCATCGCGACCGATCCTCATGCAGCAAATCCACGCTATCGGTTTGATGCCGTCCGACAAGCTCACTACACAGCTTCTCAGAAAGCCGGCGAGCGTCCGCCATCGAGAGCGTCTGCGGTATCGCATACAACGCCGCTCCGCACAGAATTGCTTTTAACTCTTCCTGCAACGACCGGCAGTGCGCCTCGGCTTGCTTGACTAAGAGGGCCACCATCGAATCGTCCACATCCTTGATGACGAGTTCGGCCATGATTCAACTCCTGAAACGCATCCGCAAACAGTTTCCGAAACGAGACGACGAAGGTTAGCAGGCTGCTTGCAACTCGCCGAGACCAAGTGCGGATGATTGGCGCGTCCCGACCACCGAGAATGCCGTTGTCATTTACGGCTACCACTCACCTCGCGACTCATCAATCGCCGAATCCATTGAGCCGTCAATCGTGGCGAGTGCCGCTCGCAAATCTTCCAGCCGAATCGTCGGGTCCGAGTCGATCGCGCAGGAGTCCATGAATTCTACATCCATCCAACTTTCGTCGTCCGACGCGATTTGCTGAGCCATGATTTTCGTGTGCGGCCTTTATTGCGGTGACAACCTGGAACTATGCGTCGTTCGATCCAACACCCACGCCCATCACTTCGTTCTGAGCGTGCCACCCACCGCTCGTGAACCTCTTTGGACTGCGGTGACCGGAGTCACGGCGTTTTCAAAACGCGGTGATCCTAAAACCAGACATCCGTTTGGAGCAGCCTTTGGAGTGCGGTTGACCCAGAGGATGCCCCGCACCGCTTTGGATCGCGGCCCAGCCGCTTTGGTTTTTGAACGTCGAACAATCCCAAGAAAGCGGTTCCACCGCCATCCAAAGCGGCAATGCCCCGCCGCACTCCAAATCTCACCGCACTCGGCGTTCGCTCTGTCATTCCCCGTCTGGTCCATCCCGCCGAGTCCCCCTCGTGAGCCAGTTGGACTTGGCGGCCCCAAGTTCGTAGTCCCGCCTTCAGGCGGTGTCTTCAACTCCAACCGCCGGAAGGCGGAACGACGAACTCGATGGGCCAACACGATGCCCGAACTCATCGGCCAAATCAAGTGGCCGCCGCTTTCGACTTCAGGCTTCCTGTCATTGCCGATTAGACTGTTGACGATCAACTCAACGCCAGAAGGGAACCT
>JANMIF010000396.1:0-30275 GCA_031375695.1 Planctomyces sp. | reverse complement strand
GAGGCATTTCGCAGGAGAAGCTGCCGCTCTACGTTGGTTTCTTTCAGTTCGTCCACAACGCCCGCAAACGCGGAAAAGCATTGCTAGAATCGCTCGTCGCCATCCTCATCGCTCCACCTCCCCGGATCGCCGGTTGAGCCTAAATCAATTGCGAGCGGCCGATCAGATCGATTGGTCGCGAGCCACCGTGGATAGTTCGTCGGTTCGTGCGGTCGGGGGTGGCGACAAAACCGGCCCAAATCCCACAGATCGGCGGAATCCAGGTGGCAAACATCATGTGCTGACCGATGCTCACGGAGTTCCGCTCAACCTGATTGTGACTGCGGCCAATTGCCACGACGTGACACAGTCGTTGCCTTTGATCGATGGCGTGCCACCGGTCGCCGGCAAACCCGGACATCCACAACAACGCCCGCAATCCCTCTACGGTGATCGCGCGTACGACTCGAAACCTCATCGTCAGCAACTTCGTGAACGTGGCATTCAACCGCATCTGGCCAAACGGAATACCGAACATGGAAGTGGACTGGGGGTGTTCCGCTGGGTCTCCGAACGAACTCTGAGTTGGCTGCATCAATTTCGTCGCATCAGAATTCGCTTCGATCGCCGTGCAGATATCCATCAAGCATTCGAAACACTCGCCGAAAGCCTAATCTGCTTCCGGCTTCTGCCTGACGGGTTGTGTTAGGAGTTCTTAGTGAGTTGCCAATTCGTGTCCGCGTTGCTTCGATTCACGTCACGACGCAGTCCCGGTAGCGACGGTGTTCACGGTCTGCAAAACATCTCAGCCATAACCCAGGAGTTTTTCGATGCCGCAGTCTTCAGGACTTCGCCAAACGGTGTTTGCGTTCCTCTTGTTGGCATCCGCCAGTTGGCTCAACCCAGTTTCCGCCATCGCCGAGTGGCAGGCGGGATTTTCGCGAGTCGTCATCACGCCGGAAAAGTCGATGTGGATGAGCGGCTATGGCAGCCGGAATCATGCTTCGGAAGGGAAAATTCATGACTTGTATGCGCGTGCGGCCGCGTTGCAAGACGACGGCGGGCAGCGAGTCGTGATGATCTCGCTCGATTTGGTCGGGGTGCCGAAAGTCATGGCGGAACGAGTTTCCGCTGCGGCGAAAGCGAAGCACAAGCTGGAGCGAGCAGGCTTGATGTTTTGCTGCTCGCACACACATTGCGGCCCGGCGCTGGATCAATCGCTAACGCACATGCTCGACATGAAAGAAGAGGACTGGAAACAGGTTCGCGAATACCAACTGTGGCTGGATGCGCGCATCACCGAAGCGATCGACACGGCGATCGCCGATTTGAAACCGGCTCAACTGGCGACTGGCACGGGGAAATGCGGCTTCGCATCGAATCGCCGACCGCCGATTGGCACGGGGCCGATCGATCACGAAGTTCCTATGCTCCGCATTCTGTCGGCAGACGGAGCAATGTTGCGTGGCGTCATTTTCGGATACGCCTGCCACAATACGGTCATGAGTTTTTATCAATGGAGCGGCGACTATGCGGGGTTCGCGCAGTTGGCTTTGGAAGATCGGCATCCCGGCTCGACCGCGTTGTTCTTTAGCGGTTGCGGAGCCGACCAAAATCCGTTGCCGCGCCGCAAGATCGAACTCGCTGAACAATATGGTCGCCTCTTGGCTCATTCCGTCGATACGCTATTGTCTGGCGAGATGTCTCCGTTGACCGGTTCACTGGTTCCGAGTTTCCAAGAGATTGACCTAGAGTTCTCCGTGATCCCGACGCGTGAGGAGTTGGCTCGCACGGCGGAATCGACGGACCGATTTCAGCGGACGCGAGCCAAACTCTTTTTGAAAGAGCTGGAAGCTGGCCGACCGATCGCGCCGAAGTACCCGTACCCCGTGCAAGTCTGGAAGCTGGGAAACAATGGCGTGACGTGGGTCGCGCTCGGCGGCGAAGTGGTCGTCGATTATTCGTTGCGTCTAAAACGAGAACTCGGTCTGGGGAAAACTTGGGTCACCGGCTATGCAAACGATGTCATGGCCTATATCCCATCCGAACGGGTTTTACAGGAAGGTGGCTACGAAGGTGACTCGTCAATGATTGTTTACATGCAGCCCTCGAAATGGAAAACCGGGCTTGAAGAGCAGATCATCCGCACGGTGATTGAGCTGTCGAAACCGTAGCTTGTGATGTCGTCATGGGACGAATGAGGGCTGCCCCCTGCGATCCATCTCATGAGTCCCTTTCACCGTGGCCAGGAGAATGCTGTGAATCGAGTCAAATTGTGTGTGGCCTGTCTGCTGCTGATGGCTTGGCCGAACCTTCTTGTGGAGCGACCAGTTTTGGCCGATGAACCGGTTGAGGCCGGACTCACGCCAGCGGAATCGAAACATTTGGCGAATGCGCGGCAAGTCACGCTCGGGCTGCCTCGTGCCGGCGAAGGTTACTTCTCGCCAGACGGAACACAGGTTGTGTATCAGGCGTATCCGATCGGGTATCCATTTTACCAAATCTATGTGCAGCGCTTAGATGAGCGGGTGCCGATGCGGATTAGCACCGGCCGGGGTCGGACGACTTGCAGCTATTTCGCGCCCGATGGTCAGACGATCTTGTTCGCGTCGAGCCACACGGACCCAGAGATCGAAAAGACGGAAGCGGCGGCTCGCGCGCAAGCGAAGGCGGGGGGCCGACCGCGCTATCAATGGGACTTCGATCCGCACATGGAACTGTACACGATCCGAACCGACGGTACCGGTTTGACGCGACTGACGAATTCGCCGGGCTACGATGCCGAGGGAAGCTACTCAACCGATGGAAAGCAGATCGTTTTCACCTCATCGCGAGACGGCGATCCCGATCTGTACATCATGAATGCCGATGGCTCGAACGTGCTGCAGATCGTGAATCAGCCCGGTTATGACGGCGGTCCATTTTTCTCGCCAGATGGCCGCTGGGTTATCTTTCGCAGCGATCGCCAAGAAAAAGACATGCTGCAACTGTTCGCGGTGTCGGTCGACGGCAAGCACGAGGTGCAATTGACCAACAATCTGAAACAAGTCAACTGGTGCCCGTACTTTCATCCGACCGGCAAGTACCTGATCTGGGCCGGGGCCGATTATTCTCAAGGCCCGCGCGGCGCGAACTTCGATCTGTTCACGCTCGACCTCGAACTTGGTGCCGACACGGTCAAAGCAGGAGAGGTCACGCGGATCACCGAGCACGCGAAGACGGACATCTTGCCCGTGTTCAGTCCCGACGGGAAGAAATTGATGTGGACCTCGTCGCGAACGGTGGACGGCACCCCTCAATTGTGGATCGCCGACTGGCTGCGGAAGTAAAACAGCACGATGCAGGGCTTTTTCAATCTCAACAAGCCTTCTGGTTGCACGTCGCGCCAAGTCGTGGATGCAGTCAAGCGATGTTTGCGGCAGTCGGGATTCTCGCGCAGCCAGATGCCGAAGTTGGGGCATGTCGGGACGTTGGACCCGTTGGCGTCGGGCGTGTTGGTGATCGCCGTCGGGCAGGCGACACGGTTAATCGACATCATTCATACTCGGCCGAAGACGTATCGGGGTACGTTTTTGTTGGGCCAAACCAGCCGGACTGATGACATCGAAAGCGAGTTGACCGACGTGGCGATCGATGCCGCAACGCGTTTGACTCGCGACGAAGTAGAAGCGGCGTTGACCGATTTCCGAGGTCCGATCGAACAGGTGCCACCGCAGTTTTCGGCCGTGCATGTCGCGGGGCAGCGAGCGTATGAATTGGCCCGCCAAGGCCAAGAGGTCGTGCTCACTGCTAAGCGAGTCACGATTCATCAGCTCGATCTGTTGCGATTTCAGCCGCCGGAACTGGAGTTGAGCATCGAGTGCAGTTCGGGAACTTACATTCGTTCGCTGGGCCGTGATCTCGGAATGCAGCTCGGTTGCGGCGCGGTGATGTCGTCCTTGATTCGCACGCGCGTTGGCCCGTTTTCGATTGAGCAGGCGATCCCGCCGGAGCAGTTCACGGCCGAGAGTTTCATGTCGCAGCTTTTGAGTTGTCGCATTTGCGTGTCCGATTGGCCGACGTATATCTGCAACGAGTTCGAGCAGACGCAGCTCAATCACGGCCGCAGCTTTCCGCCGCGACCGGATGCGTGGTCGCCGCGTGGCTCGGAAATCGTTCCACCGAATCGAATCAATAGCCCCGATGTGTCGATCGTCGATCCTGCTGGCGAGCTACTCGCAATCGGTGTCTGGACAAGTCCCACCGACGAGTTGCGCCCGCGTCTGAACTTGATCAATCAACACTAACCCGAAGCGAGAGAGTGAGGACGAGCGCTCCGCGTTGTACGGAATTCATCGCTTCGTGGAGCGTTCTGCCCTGGGCTGATTTGTTGCTGACCCTTCGGGCCGAACCGTTACAGCGCAACCCGTCGCATTACCGTATCGTCTTGTTCCCCGGCTTCTCAGCCGACTGGACTGGCTTCGCTCGTTTGGGGATCACGATCTCTGCCCCAAAGGGAGACCGAACCGGCTGGGATTTTGCGGGAGTCGCCGCCGCGTTCGGTTGCACATCGACTCGCAAGCGATTTGATTCTTGGGCCTGAATCTCCATCAGAACCGTTCGTGATCGTGGCCAATTCGAGGTCGTCGGTGCGGCCTTCCAACGGGGTGTCGCCTGGGCCGTCGTCCGTTTTGGTTCTTGAGCGATTCGGCCGACCATTTGCATTCGTTCGCGATAAATCTGCAAGGCATCCACCGAGTGATAAAGCGGTCCGCATTCCGCATTAAGATGCCGGTTTTCGATCAGGTCCAGCGCCAGCCGCCGTATTCCGTTCTGCACCCAATCCTCCGACAGCCGGGACTGCGGCAGAGCGACCATCAGCCATTCCAGAATGTGGCCGGAACTGGTGATGCGAGGCGTGAACTCTTGGCTGAGTCCAGGGCCTTTGAAGTAGTGAACAGAAAATGTGCCATCGGGGTTCTGCAAGGCGCGACCTTCGGCGATGAACCGTTGAATTTTTTGATCCGCTTCCAGCCAAATGCCTCGCAACTGTGAGCCCATTTGCCTTCGAGCTTGCATCTGCAATTGCGAATTACGGGCGTAAGACAGCGCGAACAAGTTGTGAGTCCCGCCGCACGGTCCGTCATACACCTTATTCGCCGTTTCGAGTTTGACCAACCGCTCGATGCTCCACGGTTCTCCTTTTTTGTTGACCCATTGAGTATCTGGTTCCAAGTAATGAGCCAAGGCCCACAAGGTCCAAGTCATTTCGACCATCGGATCCTCGACCGACTCCATCTTGGCGTTATTGATGATGTCGGCCACGGTGATCGGTTCGCCCTGAGCGGTCTTGAAGACGTGTGTGGTCGGTAAGCGACACATGGTCAGATAGGCCATGAACTGCGTCGGATGTCCTTCAAACCAGTAGATCACATTGTACGGGTGAGCCATTCCGCCATAGGGAGTTTTCATGAACAGCGACTCATTGCGGAACGAGGCTCCTTGCGAAGCCCACTCCAATGCGCTGATCTTGCCCCCGTCTTGCGTCTTGAGTTCAAGGTTCTGCCGATAGCCCAGCATCCCGTGAAAAATCTGCCACGGTGTGTGAACGCCAGCGGTCAGATATCGCCGAGAAGAAACGTCGAGCGCTTGATCGATGAGTTGCAGCATTGGGTCGACGAGTTTCGCTGGTTCCTCGATGCCGGGTTCTGTGGTATTGGGTGACTCCGCGGAACTCTTGGTCTTCGTGGGAATTTCGATTGGCACCTCAAACTGAGCGTCAATGTCCATCGGCACGTCGACATTCAGCGGTCTACCAGGTTCGCCGGTCGCTGGCGTTGGAGCCGTTGGCGGAAGTTGACTTTCCGGTTCTGGGGTGAGGCCGAGCTTCGCAGAACTTTTCGGTTCGGGAGGTGGAGGAGGAACTTCTGTTTGATTGGACCCGCTTGACTGCGCCGAAATCTGCGACACGGAACTCGATGCCGCGATTGCCAACAGAAGTAGTCCCCAGTGAGTCCACGGCCTAAACGATCGCATCGTGAGTTCAACCTTTCCGATAACAACGACTTGTCCGTCTGAGCAGCAAGATGAAAACGATTAGGGAACAATCTCCAATGGGATCGGACAAATCCACAGTGGCTCTTGGCGCGGAATTGGTGGTCGCGGTGTCGAAGCCGAATGTTCCCAATGGTTGCGCCGATTCGTTTCGCGGACAGACACAATCCTCACATCTCACGGCGGCGGTAGACTTTGCCAAGTTCCCCCGCGTCGAACCGTCGCCTTGCCAATTCAGCGCGAGTGCGGCAACCGCAGAATTTTGACTGCGGTTCTGCCCGGTAACCCGACTCGTGAGCGACGGCGTCCTAAAGCTTGGAGTCTCGTGGAACGCTCGCTCACATTTCGGGTTACTTGCGGAAGACTCGTATTGACGCAATCTAGGCGGTATGCGAAATACGGCGTGTTCTGACTGGCGAGGTCGGCGGCACGAGCGTGCTCGACGACGGTCTCCCAGAAAAACCAATTCGCGATGGCCTTGTCGCCGTGCGCGATCCCGTGAATCCGGCTAGCAAAGGAGTGCGTTTGCCGTGAAAAAGCTGCTACTTGCTTCCGTCGTTTTGGCTGGCGTGGCCAGTCTCTTCGTGAATGCCTACGGGCAAACTTCGAGTTCCGGCACCGCCCCGAAGAAGGCCGCGGGTGCGAACCCGAACTCTGATCCGCCACACAAGATCGGACTCATCGACATGGGCCGCGTCTTCAAGGAGTACAAAAAGTTCGAGGCACTGCGCGAAGATTGGAAGGCCGAACTGACTGCGAACGAAAACAAAGCCAAAGACATGGCCGCGAAAGTTCAAAAGCTCGCTGAGCAAATGAAGACCTACAAAACCGGTGACGACAAGTATGTCGAACTCGAAAAGCGACAGACTCAGGCTGCGGCCGAGTTCGAATCGTACCGCAAGAACTCGCAGCGCATGCTGATGCAAAAAGAAGCCGACATCTACAAGACTGTGTATCTGGAAGCGATGGAACAGGTTGATCGGTATGCCAAACACTTTCGATACACGCTGGTGATGCGTTTCAACTCGGAAGGCATTGAGGGCGAAGATTTGCAAAAGTTGCAACTCGGTCTGAACCGAGTCATCGTGTATCACCGCGAAGAGGATGATCTGACCGATGGCATCGTCAATAGTTTGAACACGAGTTACTTGAAGGCCGTGCCAAAGGCGGCAACTCGCGAAAATGGCGGCAAGAACTAACCAGACGCCGAAATTTCAACTGGAAAGTGGCCAGGATGCTGCTTCGTCCGCAACGCACGATCGGTGATGCCGTGGAATGTTCGGGCATCGGCTTTTTCACGGGGGCCGATGTCCGACTGCGACTGCTCCCCGCGCCGGCCGATCACGGGATCGTGTTTCAACGGATCGACCTGTCCGGTTCGCCAACGATTCCGGCACGGATCGAATTTGTCGTCCCGTGCAATCGCCGCACGATGATCGCTCGCGACGGAGCACGAGTTGAACTGATCGAGCATCTGTTGGCCGCACTGTCGGGATTGCAGATTGACAACTGCTTGATCGAAATTGACGGACCGGAAGTCCCTGGCTTCGACGGATCTTGCCGCGAAGTCTGTCAGTTGCTGGTGGTTGCGGGGACGATCGAACAGGATCGGCCACGAGAAGTCGTGTCGTTGCGGAAGTCGGTGAAAGTCAGTGGGGACGATCGCGAGAGCGAACTGTTCGCGCGACCGATGAAACAAGATGGTTTGGCGATCACATATCAACTCGACTACGGCAACCGCTCGCCGATTTCGCCGCAAACGCTGACCGTCGAGATCACCCCCGATTCGTTCATTCGCGATTTGGCGTTTGCTCGCACGTTTGTTCTCGAATCGGAAGTGACCGCGTTGAAAGCCGCTGGCTACGGCAGTCGAGTCACTAGCCAAGACCTGCTGGTCTTCGGACCTCAAGGATTGATCGACAATCAGCTTCACAAGCCGGACGAATGCGTGCGGCACAAGATTCTGGATTGTCTCGGTGATTTTGCCTTGTTGGGCCGCGATCTGTGCGGCTATTTCCAGGCCTCGCGATCAGGACATCGCCAAAACCACGAAATGATCCGCCGTATTCAACTGACTCACGACCTCATGCCTCGATCGGAAGCAGTTTGACGGGAAGAACCAATTCTCAAGAACCAAATCTAAAATCCTAAGTGCCAAATCAACCCTTCTTCTGAGGACTACCACTCATGGCCAATCAGATTCATCCGCTAGCGTGTGTCGATTCGAAAGCTCAACTTGGCGACAACATCCATGTCGGCCCGTTTTGCGTGATTGGTCCGCAAGTGACCGTGGGCAATGACTGTCATCTGGATAGTCACGTCACTCTGACTGGTGTGACGACGATCGGCGAGCGGAATCGATTTTCTCCTAACTGCGTGATCGGTGGCGATCCGCAAGACAATAGTTTTCAAGACTCGAACACCTGGCTGCGAATCGGCGATGACAACACGTTCCGTGAGGGAGTGACCGTCAATCGCGGAGCCGAAAAGGAAGACCACGGCACGCGCATCGGCCACGGCAATTTGCTGATGTCGAACGCGCATGTGGCTCACAATTGCTGTCTCGGAAACAAAACGATTCTGGTCAACGGTTCGCTGTTGGGCGGCCACGTCCATGTGCAAGATCGTGCGATCATTTCCGGGAATTCGGCGATCCATCACTTCTCGACCATCGGGACGCTGGCGTTCGTCGGCGGTTGTTCGCGAGTCACGATGGACGTGCCGCCGTTCATGCTCTGGAGCGGCACCGACAAGCCGGAAGTCCGAACCATTAACATCGTCGGCATGCGTCGAGCCGGGATGAACGAGTCCACAATCGCCTCGATCAAACGAGTCCACCGACTGATGTATCGCGAGCACAAAGCTCTGGACGAAGTTCGCGATCTGTTGCTGAACGAACTGGATGGCATCATTCCGCTGGAAGTCAACGCGCTGCTGACGTTCTTTGAGTTGCAGGCCGCCGGCAAAGCGGGACGTGCTCGCGAAGTGTTCCGCAAGCCGGCCACGGATCATCAAGAATCCGCCGGTCGTCAAGCGGCTTAGAACCAGGAGTTTCCCGTGTCAAAGATTCGCATGGCGGTGATTGGTGTCGGTGCTCTCGGTCGGCATCACGCTCGGATTTTGGCTGGGCTGGATGGCGTTGAACTGATCGGTGTCGTGGATGCCAATCCACAACAAGGACAACAAGTTGCCGATTCGGCCGGAACTCAGTGGTATCCTGATCATCGCGGGTTGCTGACCGAGGTCGATGCGGTGACGATCGCCGTGCCGACGTTTGCCCATGCGCGCATCGCGACCGACTTTCTGGACAACGGCATTCACACGCTGATCGAGAAGCCGTTGACCGCCGATCTATCCGAGGCCGTGCCACTCGTCCGTGCGGCCGAACGAACTGGAGCGCTGCTGCAAGTTGGGCATGTGGAACGTTTCAATCCCGCGTTTCAAACAGCCGCGCCGCTGTGTGACAACCCGCGCTACATCCGAGCCGAGCGTCTGAGCCCGTTCAGCTTTCGCTCGACCGATATCGGCGTCGTGCATGACCTTTTGATCCATGATCTCGATTTGGTGCTCGCACTAACCGGCTCAACCGTTCGGCAGGTTGATGCCGTCGGCATGACGTTGATGGGCGAACATGAAGATGCCGTGCAAGTACGGCTTACGTTTGAGAACGGCTGCATCGCGGATCTGTCCGCCAGCCGTATTCATCCGCAAGCTCGGAGAGCGACCACGATTTGGACGGCGACTCGCTGCGTACAGGTCGATTTCGCCGCGCGAGAAGTCACCAGCTATCAGCCGTCCGACCGCTTGCAATTCGGCCCGACTCCAGTGGGACTCGCGAGTCAGCCAGGAGCCGATCTCGAACAACTCAAGAAAGATGTCTTCGGTTCGTTCATCGAAGTGACTTCGATACCGGTCCCTGCCGGAGACGCCTTGACGGCGGAACTGACCGAGTTTGTGAATTGCATTCAGAACGACACGAACCCCACTGTCACCGGCCAAGTGGCGCTGCAGTCGCTCGAAATCGCGGAGCGCATTCTTGGAATCCTGCAAGCGAAGCAGAGTGAATCGTGGACGGAGTCGCCGCTGGTCAAAGCCGCCTAGTGTGGCAAGACGCTCCGCGTCGTGAGTTGCGACGCGGAGCGTCGCACCACAATGAAACACTGATGCCTTGGATTGGCACTGATTGAATGAACCGATTCGACTCAACATCGGCTCACGAGTTGTCCGGGGCGCGAGTGTTGATCATCTTGTCGCTCTTGCACTTTGTCGTGGACACGGTCGCGACGCAGTTGAATCCGCTGTGGCCGACGCTCGAAAAACATTACCAGCTGGGTGAAGGATCGACGTTTTGGATGTTGCTGGTTTGGACGCTCGTCACCTCGTTCTTTCAGTTGTTTTTCGGCATGATCGGCGATGGCCCGACCGGGCGTTGGCTAATGTGGATCGGTCCGATGGCGGGAGCGATCTGCCTGGGCTGCATCGGCCTGAGTTCGATGTCGCCAATTCTGATCGGTCTGTTGGTCGTCGGTGGATTAGGCATCGCAGCCTTTCATCCGGAAGGAGCGACTCTGGCGGGAAGCTGCTGGCCGCGATCACGCAGCCGTGCAATGTCGATCTTCGCAACTGGCGGATTCCTCGGTCAGTCATTCGGCCCGGCGCTGTCGGGTTGGGTCGTTGATCATCATGGCCTTAGCGGTCTGCGGTGGGGCATCGGCATCGGATTGATGGCGATTTGCGGATTGCGATTGGCTTATCGAGATCCGCGTTCGGCCGAGCCGCCGATCAGGGCGATGATTCCCATTCGGCCGTGGTCGGTGTTGAATGAGAACCGATCCGTCGTCGGGTTGCTGCTGTTGATTGGCACATTGCGCGTCGTCGCGGCATCGGGAGCGCCGATCACCGTCGCGTATTGGTTGACCGCGCGGCAAGCCACGAGCGGCGAGATTGGAACCGTGCAATCGGCCTTTCTGTTTGGGATCGGCCTGGGCGGGTTGCTCTGCGCGTCCGCCGTTCGCCCGCGCACCGAGCGTTTCGCGTTATGGAGTTTTCCACTGCTCGCCGTCCCGTGTCTGCTGGCGACTCCACAAGCTTCCGGGATTTGGTTACTGGTGGCGATGTTCGGGTCGGGCTTGGGGATCGGGATCGCGCAGCCGGTATTCATCAGCTTCGGTCAGCAGTTGTTGCCCACCAGCCAGCGCATCGGCAGCTCCCTCACGATGGGGGTCTGTTGGGGGACCGGCGGCATCGTCGCTGCCGCCGTGGTCGATCAGTGCGACCGGCATCAATCCTTTGACGCTGCCTTCGTGGGCTTCGCCGTGTGCGTCATGGTATCAAGTGTGGTGTGTGCATGGCTTCCGAAAGTGCGCGACGGACGTGATGGTGCGATACACTAACTCGACCCGCAACTTCAAAACTCGCGTTTCCCGTGAGTGTACCAGCATGACCCAACTGTTTGATTTATCGAATCGCGTCGCACTCGTGACCGGAGCCGCACAGGGTCTGGGCCTTGCGATCGCGCGGTCATTGTCCGAGCAAGGAGCGACGCTCGCGGTGCTTGATATGCAAGCGTGTGCGGTCGCGGCAGCGGCCGAGCAACTCGCCACCGAACTTAACTGCGACGTCCTGCCGCTGACCTGCGACGTGCGAGACAAAGGTCAGGTCGAGGCTTGCGTCGTTCAAATTGTCGAGCGGTTTGGACGGCTGGACATTCTGGTCAACAACGCCGGGATTCATCGTCGTGGAACGCCGACTGAGTACGATCCGCAGGACTTGGCCGATGTGGTCGCGGTGAATCTGGTCGGCAGTTATCACGTCGTCGGCGCGGTGGGCCGAGTCATGATCGAGCAACAGCGAGGCAGCATCATCAACGTCTCCGCGCTCGGTGGCGGCTTGATCGGATTAGGGCGAGGCGGGTCGATCTACGGCATGACGAAGGGCGGACTCGTGTCACTGACTCGCGATCTCGCGGCAGAGTGGGGTCAGTACGGCATCCGTGTGAATGCCGTGGCTCCCGGTTGGATTAGAACTCCAATGACTCGCGTGCTGCAAAGTGAACCCGATCGCTCGGCGAAAGTCCTGGAACGTGTTCCGCTCCGCCGCTGGGGCGAGCCAACGGATGTCGCGGGAGTCGTCGCGTTTTTGGCCAGCGATGCCGCCGCCTACGTCACCGGCTGTACGATCCCGATCGACGGTGGAGCGGCCAACGTAATCGCACTCAACATGTAGACCGACTAACGCAAGATCGCTTCCGGAAGAAAAGCAACCCGAAGCGTCAGCGAGGGCGGGCGTTCCACGAAACTCTGAATTCCTCATGTTGAGGAGCGACTGACCTGGCTGACGCTTCGGGTTACTTTTGTGGCGGCTCCGCGCTACAGTCCCGCCCTTTCCGATCATTCCTGGCGAGGGTTCGTGGCTGATGGCTGTGTTGATGCAGATTCAGAAGGCGTGCAAGAGTTACGGCGAGCAAGTGCTGTTGGATGAAGCCGAAGCGACGCTGTCCGACGACGTGAAAGTCGGCTTCATCGGCCGCAACGGAGCCGGGAAGAGCACGCTTCTCCGCATCTTGTTGGGCGAAGAGGAACTCGACAGCGGCGACGTGGCCCGGCATCCGAATTTGCAGATCGGCTATCTGCGACAGCACGATCCGTTCTTGCCAGGCGAGTCCGCTCACGACTTTTTGATCCGCGACAGCGGACAACCCGAATGGAAGTGCGGCGAAGTCGCCGGCCAGTTCGAATTGAAGGGTGACTATCTCGAAGGCCCCGTCTCCCGGCTATCGGGCGGATGGCAGACGCGCGTCAAATTGGCGGCGTTGTTATTGCACGAGCCGAACTTGCTGCTGCTCGATGAACCGACCAACTTCCTCGACCTGCGAACGCAGATTTTGCTTGAGCACTTCTTGCGGAACTTCAAACAAGCGTGCTTGATCGTCTCGCACGACCGAGCGTTTCTCAGCGCGACGTGCGAACACACGCTCGACCTGTCACGCGGTAAGCTGACGATGTTTCCCGGAAAGATCGACGATTTCCTCATCTACCAGCGTGAGCAGAACGAGCACCTTGTCCGCTCGAACGCGGCGATCCAAGCCAAACGTCGTGACCTGGAAGTCTTCATCGCCAAGAACAAAGCGCGAGCCAGCACGGCGACGCAAGCTCGGTCCAAATCCAAACAACTTGAGCGGCTGGAGTTGGCCGACGTGGCCAGTGACGAACCGACGGCATACATCCGCGCCCCAATCGTCGAGCCACGACAAGGCCCCGCCGTGCGCTGCCGCGATCTGGCCATTGGGTATTCCGAACGCCAAGTCGCCAGCGGCATCGACGTGGAGATCGATCACGGTTCGCGAGCGGCCATCGTCGGCGACAACGGCCAAGGAAAGACGACGTTCCTGCGAACGGTCGTCGATTCACTCAAACCGCTCGCCGGCGAAGTGAAGTGGGGATTCGGATGCCAGATTGGCGTCTACGCCCAGCACGTTTACACCAGTCTGCCAGAGAAGGGGACTGTCCTGGAGTACCTCCAAGACAACGCCACGTTTGGAACCACGACGCAGACGATCCTCAACCTCGCCGGCGCGATGCTCTTCCGAGGCGATGCCGTTCAGAAACGAATCTCAGTCCTGTCGGGCGGCGAACGGGCGCGAATCTGTCTCGCCGGGCTGTTGCTCTCTCAATACAACGTGCTGGTCCTCGATGAACCGGGGAACCATCTCGACGTCGATACGGTCGAGACACTCGCTCAAGCGTTGATCGACTACAAAGGGACGGTGATCTTCACGACTCACGACCGGCACTTCATGAAGCGCGTTGCGACCTGTGTCATCGAAGTCCGCGATGGCCACGTCACGAATTACGGCGGCGGCTATGACGCCTACCTTTACTCCGTCAACAAAGAGATCGAAGACGGCGAACGTGAACAGGCCACACGCCTCAGCAAAGTCCCGCCCACCACGAACAAATCTGCAGGCAGCAAGCCGATCGCGGTTCGCGCGCCCCGCCGAGACGATCGCGCGATCCGCAAAGAGATCGCAACCATCGAAAGAACGATCGCCCGACTCGATGAGCAAAAGAAGCAAGCCAGCAGCCAACTCTTGGAATCTTTCGATGCCGCCAAATCCCTGCGCCTGCACAACGAAGTTACCGCGCTGACATCACAACTTGAAGAAGCCGAAGAACGCTGGTGCCAATTGCAGGCTGAGATGGAAGACGTTGTGTGAACGGCAGAGTCGTTGTCAGACGATTGGTCCGCGCTGGAAACAAATGACGGCCGTTATACATTGCGCCGGCGAGCGTGTGGCATCCCACCAAGCGGTGACTATTTGGAATGGGGAGAATTGTTGGGCGAGTTTTCGTATTCTCTGAGTCGCCGACAGCACGCTTGTGCCGAACTAAGTTGCCGGACAAACCTTGTCGATGCTGCCATGATGGCGTGGAAGTGGCGAAATAATGCGATCAACAAAACTACTTCCACTTCTCGTTGGTCTGTGCGTTGGCCAACTCACTGACGTCCGGGCCAACGACTCTGACATCGACTTCTTCGAGAAGAAAATCCGGCCATTGCTCGTGCAGCATTGTTACGAGTGCCATTCGGCCAACGCGAAGAAAGTCGGTGGCGGGCTGTTGCTCGACAGCCGCGATGGTGTGAAACGAGGCGGCGAATCGGGAGCGGTCGTTGATCCTGGCAAGCCAGAGGTCGGTCTGCTGATCAAGGCGATTCGATACAACGATGACTCGGTCAAGATGCCACCGAAAGGCAAGTTGCCTGCTGCCTCTATTGCTGATCTCGAAGAGTGGGTGCGGCGTGGCGTTCCCGATCCCCGAGACAAACCAACGTCGCGAAAAGAACGCTCCTGGGATGAAGTCTTTCGCGAACGAACCAACTGGTGGAGCTTGCAGCCGGTTCAGCAAGTCCCTTTGCCGCAACCGAAGAATGCCGGTTGGTCGGATCAAGTGATTGATCGGTTTGTGCTAGCGAAGTTAGAAGAAAATGGTTTGGCTCCGGCCGCGAACGCATCGCCGCGCACGTTGGCTCGGCGGCTGAGCCTCGTGCTGACGGGGCTGCCGCCGTCCGTCGTTCAAGCTTCCAGCGTGAACTACGAGCGGCTCGTTGACGAATTGCTTGACTCCCCGCACTTCGGCGAACGCTGGGCGCGGCATTGGCTAGACGTGGTTCGATTCACAGAGACTCACGGCAACGAATGGAACTACGAGGTGCATCACGCTTGGCGGTATCGCGACTATTTGATCCGCGCGTTCAATGCCGACGTGCCATTCGATCAGTTTGTGTTTGAGCACATCGCCGGAGATTTGCTGCCACAAATCAGGCGAGCAGGGGGCATTAGCTCCCCCGTGAGTGGCACAACGATCGACGTTGCACCCACCGGAGGGCTGACGCCCCCCGCTCGCCAGCACACACACGTTCGTCAATTCGTGATGCGAAACCATCCGACCGAACACTTCAACGAATCGGTCATCGGTACCGGCTTCTTCCGCTTCGGCGAGGTCAATCACGATGACTGCATCGGCCTGCCAGAGCTTGGCTACGACATTGCCGACAATCAGCTTGATACGCTGACGAAGGTGTTTCAGGCCACGACCGTCGCCTGTGCGAGGTGTCACGATCACAAGCTCGATGCGGTGTCGATGCACGACTATTACGCACTGCTGGGTGTGATTCGCAGCTCGCGGCTGGTCGCGCACACGATTGATTCGGTTGACGCCAACGCCGCGATCATTAAACGGCTGCGCGACTTGAAAGTCGAGCTGCGCCGCGAACTGGCCACCATTTGGCGACGCGATGCGGAATCGTTTGAAAAGTACATGCTTGCGGCCGAAGCGAAACAGGCGAAGCGGCCCGATGCCGATCAACTGGCCGTCGGGCTGGATGCCAAGCGATTGGAAAAATGGGTGGCGAACCTCGTCGCCGAGAAGCAACCGCTGGAAGATTTGTTCGAGCCGTGGCGAGCGACGTTTCGATCCGCGGACAAGTCCGCTGATTGGCCGAAGATTGCCGAACAGTACGGCAAGGAAGATCGCGAGCGAGCCGAGTTCAATCGGTCGCAGTTTGAAACGTGGGCGGATTTTCGATCGGCGCGCGAATACGTAGCCGAGTCGCTCCGCGACTCGGCGACGTATTGGCACATCGGCGGTCAAGGTCTGCGTGAATTGCACTCGCCCGCTGGTGAGTTCTCGCTCAATGCGGATGGTGACTCGCTCGTCAAAGCGGTCCTACCAGCAGGAGCGCTCACGAATGCGGTCTCGGACAAACTGAACGGCACACTGCGATCGCCGACGATTCCGCTCGGCAAGAAGAACATCAGCTTTGAAGTCCTCGGACAGCGGAGCAGTGCGCTGCGGCTGGTCTCGAACAACTGTCAGCTCAACTACAAAAACTACAAAGCTCTGATTAAGCCGGAATTGAGTTGGACCACGTTCTCGCCGCCGGAGGAGCGTGATCGGCTGCGGACTTATGCCGAGTTGATGACGATGTTCGACAACCCAAAGTTTCCCGACCAGTTGTCGGCGCTGGGTGGCGACAGCGGCAATTATCGTCTGCCGTGGGACAAGGCGGCTGAGAATCCACGGTCGTACTTCGGCATCACACGCGTCGTGTTGCACGACTGCGCTGAATCGCCGAAGCCGGAGTTAAGTCACCTGAGACGGTTGTTTGAATCGAGTTCCGTAACCCGAAACGTGAGCGAGGACGAGCGTTCCACGAAGCCGCCAATTCTAAGTTCCGTGGAGCGCTCGCCCTCGCTCACGCTTCGGGTTACGGAACGGTACGCGACCGCATTTAGCGCCGCGATCGATCGTTGGGCGGACGGCAAGGCGACCGATGATGATGCACGTTGGCTCGATGCGTTCGTGCGGCGCGAGTTGTTGACCAATCAAGCAGCCGACTCGCCGAAGCTGAACGAATTGACGAAGCAATTCCGTCAGGCCGAAGCGGAACTGGCGCTGCCGCGAGTCGTGGCCGGGATCGGCGACGGCGGACCGGGGTTCGATCAGCCGGTGTTCGCTCGCGGCGATTGTCGCCATCCGGGGGAAACCGTGCCGCGCCGATTTTTGGCAGCGCTGACGAGCACGATTCCCGAATCGACGAAACCGTTCACTCCGACTGGCAGCGGACGGCTTGAACTCGCCGCACAGATCGCCAACGAAAACAACCCGCTGACCGCGCGAGTCTTCGTCAATCGCGTTTGGCATCACCTGTTCGGAGCGGGACTCGTCCGGACAGTCGATGATTTCGGACACGTTGGCGAACTGCCGTCGCATCCCGAATTGCTTGATCACCTCGCCGCGCAGTTTGTGAAGGACGGATGGTCGATCAAGCGGTTGATCCGCTCAATCGTACTGTCGCGCACGTTTCAGATGTCGAGCGTTCCGTCGGCTGCGGGCAAAGAACTCGATCCGCAGAACCGCTGGTTGTCGCATTACCCAGCAAGACGACTCGAAGCCGAAGCAATCCGTGACGCGATCTTGGCGACATCGGGGCGGCTTGACCGCAAGCTGTTCGGCCAAAGCGTGTATCCGTTCCGCGACAAAGAATACGCCGACCGCCGCTTGTTCCCTGGCCCGCTTGATGGCGACGGTCGCCGCAGCGTGTACATCAAAAACAATCTGATGGAATCACCAAAGTTTCTCGGAGCATTCAACATTCCCGGCGGCAAAGTGACTCAAGGCCGTCGCGACATCACGAATGTTCCGGCACAAGCGCTGGCACTGCTCAACGATCCATTCGTGATTCAACAGGCCGACATCTGGGCGGCGCAGTTGACTGCACGGTCAGACTCCAGCATCGCTGAACGCATCGACTCCATTTTCGAGATATCGTTGGGTCGGCCGGCATCAGAGGACGAACGTCGCCGCTTCGAGCAAGTCGTCATGCCGATCGCCGACCTACATCAAATCCCAGCCGCCGAAGTGTTGAAGAGCCAGCCGGTTTGGAAAGATGTGGCTCACGCAGTGTTCAATCTGAAGGAATTCATTTACATCCCGTGAGGTGGCCGACCCGCCTACATACGCGAGTCGCTCCCGCGACTCGCATTTTGAGCGTCGTTGAACGCCCGAAGTTCTGTTTCGTTGTGGCATACGAATGTTCTGGGAATCTCAGTTGCGGGAGCAACTGAGCTACGTAGGAGCAACATCTTGTCCGATCTGAAAGTTCGCCGAGTCGTTCTCTATAAGCACGGAGTTGGCTACTACGAGCGCGAAGCCACGGTGACGGGACTGCAATCGCTGACGCTGGGCTTCAAGCAGCGTGAGGTCAGCGATGTGCTCAAGTCGCTGACGGTGCTCGATCTGTCGGGGGGCGTGGTGTCAGCGGTGAGCTATGAATCCACGACACCGATCGAACAACTCTTGGCGGAGATCGCCTTGTCGATTCCGGATCAAGGAAGCCTCACCGGGTTACTGCCGCAGTTGAAGGGGGCGCAAGTGAGCGTGAAGGTCACGGGGGAATCGGACCGCGTGACCGGCGTCATCCTGGGGATCGACACGAACGAAACACGCACTTCGGCTGGCATCGCGAAGCAGATTCGGCTGTCGATCCTCACCGAGAAAAGCGAGGTGCGGACGTTCGATTTGTTCGACGTGCAAGTGCAGTTGCTCGATGAGTCGCTGCGGCGCGATCTCGACTTCTATCTCAAGACGAACTTGGCTGCGAAAAAGAAAGACGCTCGGTCCTTCACGCTGTTTTGCGAAGGGGCGGGCGAACGCCAGATTCGCGTGAGCTATGTCCTGGAAGCGCCGGTTTGGAAGGCGACGTATCGCATTTTGCTGAATGAAGCGACGAGCGGCGGCGAAGCGACGCAGCCGCTGATTCAAGGATGGGCGGTCGTCGATAACACGTCGGACGAGGATTGGGAAAACATCGACTTGTCGCTCGTCGCCGGGCTGCCGGTATCGTTCGTCCATGACCTTTACACGCCCCGCTATGTGCGACGACCAGTGGTCCAAGTGAAGGAATCAACTGGCGTGCTGCCTCCGACGGCGGAAGCGGCTGTCGATTCAATGCTCATGATGTACGACGAAGAGGGCGAGGATTCTGACGCGATGGAGGGTGCCCTCTCGGCAGGACCGGCTCGAATGCGCAAGATATCTGCGGCCCGCTCGATCAATATGGTGTCTGCCGCACGAGGTGGCTCGCCTCGCGACTCAGGAGTTTCCTCCGTCGCCACGCAAACTCGCGAGCGGCAGGTCGGCGATTTGTTCGAATACACGATCGACCGACCGATCACGGTACGACGCAATCAATCGGCACTTGTACCGATTGTGCTGAAACCGTTCTCCGGCCGAACTGCGTTGCTGTATCAAAAGGAAGCGAGGCCGCAGAATCCGATGCGCTGCATTGAATTCGAGAACACCACGGGCCTGACTCTGGAAGGCGGCCCGATCACAGTGCTCGACAAAGGGAGCTACGTCGGCGAGGCGATGCTTGACACGCTCAAGCCGACCGAGCAGCGATTGATCGGTTACGCGGTCGAACTGGCGGTAAAGGTGCTGGACAACATCGAGTCCTTCGACGAGCGAGTCAGCCGCGTCGTCATTCGTGGTGGCACGCTGAAGGCTCATTACGCCAACGTGAGGCAGACGACCTACACGTTTTCCAGCAAGGCGGACAAGGACCAAACGCTGTACCTCGATCATCCGCGTGAAGGCTCGAAGTGGACGCTGCTCGACAACTTGAAGCCGCACGAGATCACCGAGAATTTCTGGCGATTCAAACTGACTGTCACTTCGAACGGCGTCACGAAATTCGTCGTCCGCCAGCAACAGCCGACTCAGTCCAGCTTTTCGCTGTCCGACTTCAACGACAAGCAACTGGTGATCTGGATCGAAGCGAAGTATCTAGACGCGAAGTCGATTGAAGTTTTGCGACAAGCCTTGACGCTACGGCAGGAAATCGCCGACCTGGAAACGCAATTGGCGAACATCGCCAGCGAGCAGCAGAAAATCACAGCCGACCAAAAACGAATCCGCGAGAATCTCTCCGCTTTGGCCGATCGAACGTCGGACAAGGAACTACGCGAACGGTATCTGCGAACGCTGTCTCAGCAAGAAGACCGGCTGGAGAAATTGGAAGCCGAAACCCAACAACGACAAAAAGACCGCGATACGAACCGCGTGCGATTGAACAATGTCCTGGCCAGATTGGAATATGATGCCGCTGTCTAAAGTTCGTCCGTGGACCGCGGGGGCGTTAGCAAGCTATTGCCCCGTAGACTCAGACACGGCCGCAGATGAATCGCAAATCTAGGGCTGCCTTAATCGAGAAGTTGTGGGGCACATTATGACGACAGGAAACTCTTCCGCTTGTTGCTGCCCAGGTCGCATCGCAATCCCGACGACGCGGCGCGAATTGTTGGCGCGTTCGGCCGCTGGGTTCGGCGGCGTGGCGCTTTCGGGGTTGTTTGCGGAGACCTTGGCGCTCGGTGAGACGTCGCGTTCGAAGGAAGCGGAACCTCGCCGGCCGCATTACGCGCCGAAGGTCAAGAATGTCGTCTTCCTCTTTATGGACGGCGGTGTTTCACATGTCGATTCATTCGATCCGAAAACGAAGCTCGATGAACTAGACGGCAAGCCGTTTCTGGAATCGAAGAATCCGACGGCGAACGGCAACCGACAGTGGTTGAAGAGTCCGTGGGCTTTCGCGAAACGGGGCGACAGCGGAATGCCGGTCAGCAATTTGTTTCCGCACATCGCGAGTTGTGCTGACGACATCGCGGTCGTCCGGTCGATGAAGGCGGACTTGCCGATTCATTCGACCGGCGTGATTTTTTTGCATACGGGATCGAACGTCGCCGGGCGGCCGAGCGTCGGGGCTTGGGCCAGCTACGGACTGGGCAGCGAGAATCAGAATCTGCCGGGGTTCGTCGTGCTGAGCTTCGGGGTCGTTCCGTGCGGTGGCATGGAAAACTATTCCAACGGATTTCTCCCGGCCAATCATCAAGCGACACTCTTCGCCGCTGACGGAACGCCGATCGACAACATCACGCCGGGTGATAAAGACTCGCGGCTGCAACTACTCAAGCTGAGCCTGTTACGAGAACAAGATGGTGCATTCGCGAAGTCGCTCGGCGCGGACGATGCGATCGAATCGGCGATCAAGAACTACGAGATGGCCTTTCGGATGCAGTCGCTCGTCCCGGATGTGCTCGACCTCAGCCGCGAGACGGAAGCGACGCAGAAGTTGTACGGCCTCGACAGCAAAGTGCCGACGCAGCGGCTGTACGGCATTCAGTGCTTGCGAGCTCGCCGGCTGATCGAATCGGGAGTTCGCTTCATCGAGATCACCTGTCCGCCCGGCGCGTCGAACGGGACGTGGGATCAACACGGCAATCTGAAAGCGGGTCACGAGAAGAACGCGCTCGACACCGATCAAGCAATCGCCGGGTTGATTCGCGATCTGCAGCAGCGCGGGTTGTTCGATGAAACGTTGATCGTCTGGGCCGGCGAGTTCGGCCGCACGCCGCATTCATCAGGCCGCGACGGTCGCGATCATCACCCCGAAGGTTTTTCGATCTGGCTGGCCGGGGGAGGAGTTCGCGGCGGTACGGTACACGGCGCGACAGACGAACTGGGAATGCACGCCGTCGGAAACGTCTGCACGATGCACGACCTCCACGCCACGATCCTGCATCTGCTCGGCCTGGATCACGAACATCTGACCTTCCGCTTCAGCGGCCGCGATTTTCGGCTGACCGACGTGCATGGAAACGTGATTCGCGAAGTGCTGTCGTGAAGGTTTCGGCCAAGATCACGGAGACAGTCGTTCCAATTTCCATGATCCATTCGGCTGTCGTCGATAAATCAATCGGTCGTGCAGCCGAGCAATCCCACCTTGCCAGAATTCGACGCTCTCCGGCACCAGCCGAAAGCCCCCCCAGCTTGGTGGTCGCGGCACTGGCTTCCCAGCGAATCGCGCTTCGATTTCGGCCGTGCGAAATTCCAACGTCGCGCGATCGACAAGCGGCTGACTTTGATCGGACGCCCAGGCCCCGATGCAGCTTTCGCGTGGACGCCCCGCAAAGTAAGCATCCGATTCCTCGGCGGAAGCGCGGATGACAATCCCCTCGATCCGCACCTGACGCTCCAATTCTTTCCAATACAGCACGGCGGCGGCTCGCGGGTTGTCTGCCAGTTCACGGCCCTTGCGGCTGTCGTAGTTCGTGTAAAACACAAACCCGCGCTCATCGACTCCACGCAGATACACAATTCGCGCCGATGGCCGACCATCGCGAGTCGCCGTGGCCAGCGACATTGCTTGCCAGTCCGCCACAGCAATGGAATTCACGTCAGCCAGCCACCGTTCAAATTGCGCGAACGGACCGCTCGCCATCTCGCCTTCTAGCAACTGGCCGCGAGCAAACTCCGAATGAACCACTACATCAATGCTCATCGCCGTCACCTCAGAAAGTAATCCGCAGCGTGAGCGAGGCGAACGCTTCACGAGGCTTTGAATTCATTGCCTTGTGGGGTTTTCGCCCTCGCTCACGCTGCGGGTTACTTGATTTCGCAACGACATCACCATCAACAATCCGACCAACATCAAACCGGCTCCCGCCCAGTACGGCAAGGCGATTCCCAATTCCGGCCGCAGCTTGCCGACTTTCATCAACGACAACCCCGCAACCGGTCCCAGAATCCGAGCCAATGCTGACATGCTCTGACCAACTCCCAGGATTTCCCCTTGCTCATCCGCGCCGCTGCGGAGCGACAGCAGCGACTGCAACGACGGCGACAACGCGGAAAAACCCATCACGCACAACGGCAGAATCGCATATAGCAATACGAGCGAGTTTCGATTGGCAATCACTCCGATCAGCAACAACCCGATCGTCATCAACCCGGTCCCGATGACACTCATTCTGATCTCGCCCAATCGCGGAGCCAGCCGCCGTACCAACAATCCTTGGCTCAAGGTGAGAACGAACCCGACATACGCGAACACATAAAAGTTGTGCTTGTCCGCCAAACCCAAGTGCTTCGTCAGCAGCGACAGCGTGCTTTCAAACTGAGCGAACGCAAACGTCGTCAAAAACATCGTCAGTAACAACAAACCTAGGCCCGGTCGAGTCATCGTCCGCACGATCGCGCCCAAATTCCAACTGCGATGCGCTCGCGAAACCGATTCCGGTTTGAGCGATTCCGGCAATCGAGCCAACGCCCACACGAACGCCGCCGCCGAAAGTCCTGCCGCCAGATAGCCAACTCCCGAACTCGGCGGCCCATCGGCTTGATCGGACACAAACATCGCGCCGAGCAACGGCCCAAACGTGAACCCAATCCCAAACGCCGCTCCGATCAACGCCATCCCTTTGGCTCGACCTTCCGGCCCGGTCGAATCCGCGATGTAGGCCTGAGCCGTCGGGATCGTCGCGCCGGCGATCCCCGCACCGATCCGGGTGATGAAAAACCAGGGCACTGCCGTCAGGCCCAGCAACGATCCGTCGCTCCCCAGCGAACTGGCAAAGCCGAACATTGCATACGACACCGTCGATCCCGCCAGCCCCAGCAGCAACACCGGCCGTCGCCCAATCCGATCCGACAAACGACCCCACAGCGGAGCAAACAAAAACTGCATCGCCGAAAACGACGCCATCAACAAGCCCAGCGTAATTTCGTCCGCACCAAAGTATTTGCCGTACCGAGGCAACAGTGGCAACACGATGCCAAACCCCAGCAGGTCGATAAACACCGTGATAAACACAATGGCCAACGGCGACTTCATGCGCACTCCCATCCGATTCGACTAGCGTTTCACGAACCACCAAGTCAGCCAGCACAACAGCGGAAACAACACGAACATCACGCCAAACGTGACCCACTGCACTCGTCGGTTATCCGGCCAGCGCCCCATCGGTATCGTCCGCCAATCTCCGACCAAAACAAAAAAACCCCGGCGTCCACAACGCGGGGTCAACGGCAGTCGGCGATCACACGTTAGCGACTCAAATTGAGTTTGCAACTTGCGGCACATTTTTAGGACGCCGTTTGCTGATCGACATATTTCTGAACCCCGACGAATTTCAGCGACATGTTTCCGTGACGTCGCGTGTCGTCCCTCACGATGAATCTGTCAGTGATCCTTACAAGTTGCCGTCTCGTCGAGCGACTAGCGGTCGTCTGATAGACTTGCCAACGGCAGCGACAGTTTACACGCTGTTGTCGGCCGAGGAGACGATGGGTATCGCGTGAATTGACGACGGAGTCGAATCATGAGTGGACGGCGCAACGATGGCGGACGTGAGGCAGTCTCGTGGCTGGCGACGGGCGTTGTTGGCTTCCTTGGGATTCTGTTTTGCGGCTTCATAGTGTTGATGTTCGCGCGGAATCCGCAGACTTCAATCCTGACAATGTCGAGTATCTTTGTGGGCTTTGCGATGTTGGTGTGGTTACTGCGTGAAAAGCCATCGGATGTGATCGGGGAGAAAGAGTCCAAATGGTTTGGCCTTTTTCGGAAGCCGAAGGCGACTAGGTCGTTGAAGCTGCATCGCCGTAAGCGACCGAAGATCGTGGAATTTGGAACGAACGAGCCGCCGTCTGCCGAGAAAATTCGCGAGATCAAAGAGTTGACCGACGGCATGAAAAATTGGGTTCCACCCGCGACCGATCCACATCACGAAGAGTCACCGTCGCGACCCGCTGTCGCGGACGGACCCGCTCACAAGTTGTCGGGTGACTCGGTATGAACTTCTTCGCTCACGGATTGCGGTTTCTCGACCGGCCGTATGTTTTGGCCGGGACTGCCGTCCCCGATTGGCTATCGGTCGCCGATCGGCCGGTGCGTGTTCGCGGCAAGCTGATTGAACCGCACCTGCGCGGCGATGGCTCGATCCAGGCGGACATCGCGGCGGGTGTGTGGCAACATTTGGATGACGACCGCTGGTTTCATCAGACCCGGGCGTTCAATGAACTCAGTGCCAGCCTATCGATTCGATTTCGCGAGGCCCTGCCTTCCGATGACAGTTTGCGGGCGGGATTTCTCGGCCACATCGTGACGGAATTGCTGATCGACGCCGATCTGATCGAGCTGTTTCCAGCCGAGATCGAGGCGTATTACAAGCGGCTCCGCGAAATCGAACCGCTCGCGGTACAGAAGGCGGTCAATTCGATGGCCACTCAGCCCACGGCCAACCTCGCGCCGCTGATTCCGCAATTTATCGACGAACGATTTCTGTTGGATTACGGCGACGACTCGCGGCTGCTGTGGCGCTTGAACCAAGTCCTGAGGCGAGTCAAACTGCCGACGCTCCCGGCAGAAGTTCAATCGGTCCTGGCCCTCGCCCGGCCAATGATCCGCGATCGGCTGTGCGATTTGTTGCCGGAGCAACATTTTGGCCGACTCGTTTGACCGCACGCCGCAGGCACACGTGTGATACTGACGGGGCGATCTCACTCGTGCCCTGCGACGTGCGGTTAAACAATTCTCAACCCTCAACCGAGAGTCATCATCATGAAGTACGGAATGAACATGTTGCTGTGGACGACCGATGTCAACGAGTCGCACTTTGGGATTCTCGAATCGCTCAAAAAGATTGGCTACGACGGAGTCGAGCTACCGATCTTCGACATGGACGTCGCCAAGTTTTCCGGGATCGGTAAGAAACTGAATGACCTCGGTCTGCAACGGACGGCAGTCACTGTCAGTACGGATGCCGCGAATCCGATTTCGGCGGATGCCGCAATTCGGCAAGCGGGCCTCGACAACTTGAAGAAGGCAATCGACTGCTGCCGCGCGGCGGGAGTGACTCACTTGTGCGGGCCGATTCATTCGGCACTCGGCAGTTTTACCGGGCAAGGACCGACGGCGGACGAGTGGAGTCGAGCCAAAGAAATTCTCACGAAGGCAGGTGACCACGCCCGGCAAGCCAACGTCACGCTGGTAGTCGAATCGCTGAATCGTTTTGAGTGCTACTTCTTGAACTGTCTGGCCGATGCCGCACGGTTCTGCCGCGAAGTGAATCACTCGCACGTCAAAACGATGTACGACACGTTTCATGCGAACATCGAAGAGAAGTGCATTGCCACGGCGATCAAGTCGAATATCGACCAGATTGTCCACGTTCATATTTCAGAGAACGACCGCTCAACGCCGGGCGAGGGGGGGGTGAACTGGGACACCTCTTGGAAGGCTCTCAAGGAGGCCAACTACGATGGCTGGCTGGTGATCGAAGCTTTCGGATTGTCACTGCCGGCTCTTGCCGCCGCGACCAAAATCTGGCGGCGAATGTTTACCGATGAGCTCACGCTGGCTGCCAACTCATTGAAGTTCATGAAGGCTCGCTGGCAGGGGTAGGTTCAGCAGAATCAATCTCACTTAAGCCAGAATGATGGATTGCCAAATGCTGGAAGGATGCGGGGACTCATGACGAAGTTGCGATGCGGCACAGGTTTTGTCTGTCTGTGCTTGATCGCTGTCGGCGGCTGTGGTGGGCCGCCGAAGACGTATCCGGTGCAGGGCCTGGTCGTGTATCCCGACGGCAAGCCCGTGAAGCGTGGCACCGTAGAGTTCGAGGTGATCGGTCAAAAAAAACCGATCACGGCCACGGGTGAGATAGCGGCGGACGGAAGTTTCCAACTCGGAACCTACGCGGCCAATGACGGAGCTATCGCGGGTGAACATCGCGCCGCAGTGATCGTCGATTACGACATCGGCACCGGAGTCGAACGCCCTGACGAATTGCCTCCGCCCGAACTGCATCCGAAATACCGCGCGTTCAAAACGTCGGATCTGAAATTCACGGTTGAGCCGCGACTCAACAACATCTTGATCAAAGTCGAATATGCTGAGCCAGAAATGAAGCCCTAGGGCGAATGGCAAAAAGACAGCTAACCCAGTTGCCGGAGGCTGTTCTTCACCACGCTGACATCTCCCGCCAACCGACCGAGTCGGTCCTCTACGCCGGTCAGTCTTTCTTACCTGGTAGATTTTTACCGTCTTGCGATTGAGGCACGTCGATCACGGTCGAGAGGCCGTTGCAGAGGCCGCGAAACATGGCCACTTGTTCCGTCGCGGAGAGCAAGCTGGAATTGTACTTCTTCCAGAGGGACTCGGCGGCCGCTGGTGATTTTGCAATCAACGCGGCGAGCAACTGATAGCCCTCTTCCCGCCACAGTTTTTGCATGTCGGGAACGCTGGCGATCAATTCCAGGGCTTTGTCTGATTGGCCCGATCGGCTCAGTTGAGTTGCCAGCCGCAGTAACCACAACTGCGGCCAGTCTGCATCCTCGACCACCGTTTGATCTTTGTCGGCCTTGGCCGGTTGATAGTTTGCCAGTCGATCGGCAACGCTCATCAATTCGCTTTTATTGAGGGCCTCGGCCGTTTCTCGCTCGATCACATCGCGAGCATCGATGAGGCTCCCTGTGATGACAGACTTGTCGCAGCGTCCGGCCAAATCGGTCTTGCCGGCCGCTCGCAAGCGATGAGCCAAGCGGACCGCAAGATTCGTTTTCAAAAACTGTTCGCGAGATTCTTCCGGCGTCGCATCGTCATCGCGATCCACCGCAACGGCCCATGCGGCCTCCAACAGCGGCCAATCACACGCCGATTTTAAAATGTCCACCTGCAGGGATTGCCGCGCGGTCGCGCCATCGAGCAGCGATCGCATCTTACCTCGATATCCCGTCAGTGCTTGCTGAATTTGATCGTTCGTTTTCAGATCGAGAGCTTTCTTGAGGTCCGCTCGGACACGTTCGGCCTCGCGTGAGATTTCCTCGTAGCGGCGCTGGGCCACAAAAAGTGACGGAGCGTGGCCTCGCACATGCTGCATCGCCGCATTGAGCGATTCGCCAGCCTGTCGAGTTTGCCCGATCAACGCCTGAGCTCGCGCGACTTCGGCGGCGCTGATGGCATTCACTCGCGGGGACGGACTGTCGGTAATTTGCAGACGGGTTAGTTCCTTGAGTTCCGGCAAAACAAAATCCGTCGGCAAGGCAATTTCTTTCAACGCGACTGCTGCTTGAGCGACCGCTTTACCGGCTGCGTCTTTTTGTTTTGCCGCCAGCCGCGCGGTCGCGACTCGCGCCCAAACCCGCGCTCGAACGGCGGGCGTCTCAAGCCGAATCGAACTTTGAATCGCCTCGTCCGCTCCCACACTCGGCTTGGGCGACACGACGATCGCATCACCCCAGGCTGCGAAACACTCGGCTTGCGACTCGAGATCGGGGGCGAGCTTTGCCCAATTCAAACCGTGATCGGGATGTCCTCGCAACACCAGCGTGATCGTTGTCACTACCCACTGTGGTGACTTCCAAGAAATAACCGGCAGTGAAACAACCGCTTCGGTCACATCAAATGAATTGAGTAACGACGCGCGCCGACTGACGGCCGATAACAGGCCGCTCGAACCGAGCGGCAACGGCTTTCCGTCCATCAGGCTCACGGCCTCGTCCGATCGGCCGGTGACGAACAACAGCGCGGCCAAATCAGTCCGAGTATCGAAAGTTAAGCGACTTTCATCGGACAAATCTGTCCTGGCCTTGAAAGCTCGATCAAGCGCGGCCTGCGCTGCTTCCACATTCCCCAGTTGACGTTCTCTCCAAGCCATCTGCACCAACGGTGGAACTTGGTGATACGGAAATTTCTGTGCGACTTTCAGCAACTGTTCGATGTTTTTCTGAGCGGCCGGGATGTCGCCTGCTTCGACGAAAGCTTCCGCCACCAACCGTCGGCAGAACGGCTTGCTGCGGTTTTTCTCTTCTTGGAGAGAAAGTTTCACCATCTTGGGTAAAACCAAAGCTCGTAATTCGGTCGCGATCTCCGCTGGAGTCTTTTCTACCGGCTGATCTTTTTTGTTTTTATCTGGATCGGCCGCGATCGGCGTATTCCCGTTTATCGGCGGCGGCGGAGGTAGCGCGGGCTTGAGTCCCGCATTCGGATCACGAATCACGAAGTACCAAACACTGCCACCCGCCATTGCCAGCGCCATTACCGCCATGAGGATCATCGGCAGCGACGTTCCCTTGGCCGTGACGGTCTGCGGCACACCCATCGGATGTTGATTGGCCGTGGCAACACCGTCCACCTTCGGCGCGGTGAAAATTGGCAGTGGGCATTTGTCGTTGCAGCACTTGACCTCTTTGCCTGCGAATTCCGGACTGCCGAAACCGATCGTTTCGCACATCGGACAAGTGAATTTCGTCGTCTTCCCTTTGGCCGGTCGCAGCGACAGCGGAGTCGCTCGGCTGGCGTTCGCTTCGTGAATCCCAAATGGATCGTCATCATCGCTCGCAGCACTCTTGGCTGCTGCCGGCTTTCCCGTCATGCTCTTGGCAGCCGGCGCGGCAATCTTTGCGGGTGCGACCGCCGAGGCCTTCCCTGCTGCTGCGGGAGCCACCTTGACGCTCGCGGGCGGAGCGGCGGCTTTGCCCCCTTTGCCGGTTTTCATGTTCGCGCCGCAGAATGGACAAGTCTCGGCGTTGTCTTCCAAAACAGATTGCTTGCAAGACGGACAGGTTGGAAACATGGTGTGAATCAGTCAGAAAGAGATGATGAGTCCGAAGTTCAGCCCGGCAAGATAGCAGCACCGGGTTAGAGTCTCAAAAGCGGACAATTCCAGAATACGACTTGGTTCCGAAGAACTCGGAAGAAACACCGTCGCGAATCTCGTCATGAGTCGCAAGCTGGAGGGCTCGCATTACGATGACTTCAGCGCCGTGATCTGTTTAGGGATTTTTCCGGCTTGGATTAAATCATAATGCCGCTGAATGATGTCTTCTCCCTCTTCGCCGACGGTCTTGAACTTCTTCGTCGCCGGGAGCGGAGTCATCGGCGGGATTTCTACATTTGAAGCATGCGGGGTCGGCGTGGGTTTGGGCGCGGCCGCAGACTCTTTCCGAATGATGGTCGAATTGCCAATGCTCGGCGTCTCGTCCGAAAGCCAGTCCATGATGCTGTCGTCCGATGGTTTTTTTCCAGGCAGGCATTCCGCTGCCTTTTTACTCACCAACTGAAACGAGACCGGTCCAACGCGCAACTTGTCTCCTGGCAACAGCGGTGTTTCGGCGGTGATCGCACAATCGTTGATCATGGTCCCGTTGCGACTGCCGAGATCGGAGACAAACAATTCATCGTCTTCGCAACGCAACCGGCAATGCAGGCGGCTGACTTCTTCCGTCGCCAGCCGAATCTGGCAAGTGGCATCGCGGCCAATGATCACCTCGCCATCGGGAAACGCGAGCCGTTTCCCTTGGTGTTTTCCAGACAAAATGAGGAGGACCGCCATCACTTGCTTTGCTTCGCGAGAGACAATCAGTCGG
>JANMIF010000143.1:0-43374 GCA_031375695.1 Planctomyces sp. | reverse complement strand
CTGTATGTGCCACTCGATGTGGGCGGGCATCCTAAGCAAGTGCTCGCGGCGCGGTTGTTGCAATCGGATATTCGCTTTCTGTTGCAACAACTCCCTCGGCTGGGTCTGCTCAAGGAAACGTGGCATCTGCTCCGCACGGCGCATCGCATGGAAAAGGCGTCGCGACCGGCCGAGATGGCGGTCACGGAATTCGATCGACTGTTCCGCACGGCGGTTCGATCGACGGTCGAATCGGTGCTGCGGTGCGCGACGCAATGGCCGCACGATGAAAAGAACACGCAACGGGTCGGGACGGAGTCCCAATCGACATCATTCTCGCAAGAGCAGGTCGTCGAGTTGTTGCAGCGACTGCTGGCACCGTTCGTCGAAGAGTGGATCGCGCATAGTCAAAGCATGAGACTTTCGGCCGTCGAAAGCATGAAGCGGGAGCCGGTCTGGAACGACGTCTGCGGCTTCATCAGCAAGTACGGAGCCGATCTGTTTCACGCCAAAATGCTGACGCTCGGCAATGTGCGAGCGATCCTGCACAACGGCATTCCGTGGTTCCTGAACTTCCTCGCCGAGTCGCGCGACCCGATCCGCTCGGTTCCGCTGCTGGACGATTTAGACAGCGGCACGCTCGAGCTCGAAACGGCCGAGCACTTGCTGGAACTGATCTACACGACCGTGGTCGACAAGTTCGATCGCTTCTTGGAGTACAACACCACGACGACTCAGTCGGATTATGGCGAGAAGTTTTTCTACCTGCTCGACTTCCTGCGAATTGAAGCGGACTACGATCGCGACGCCTGGAACTTCACGCCGCTGAACCTGACTCATCAGGTGCTGTGCCAGTGGAACTTGCCCGACGCGATCGCGGCTTGGGAACGATCGTTCGAAAAGCGTTGCCGTGAATCTTCGGCGAATCATTTGAAGAAGTTACAGGTGATCGAAAAGAAATACGGCATGAGACTGCCGTCCGTCAGCGACCGATTGCGCGAACGATTCACAAAGCCGCTGGCCGTGAATCGCATGATGTCTCACCTGCCGCAAGTCGTCGCCGACGCGAAAGCTCAACGCACCGAGTCCCCCACGTTCGAGCAGCTTCGCATGGAGATCGACGCGTATCTGGTCGATACGACCGGTTCGGGAATCGAGCTGCCAGCCTGGATGCAAAACCTGGACAAAGAAGTCAGCCGCCTGAACCAGCCAGCCGCCCCAAATACGATGCAAGACACCGACCTCAACATCCCGCCGCGCCAGTTTTCGCTGAGCGATGTCGAACAACAACTCAGCTCGTGGCAACACCTGACCCCGCGCAAACGTTCCGCCAAAAAGAAGCCGCCTCGCGACGAGAAGTGAAGAAACCGCTCGCGACCCTGCGCGTCGAGCCATTCGGTCTGGGGTCGCTCTGGGCGCGCAGGAAGTGAATCAGACTCAGGGCCTCACGCTCCGCTCGCAATTCAGGAGTAGAATGCTTGGACACCTCCAGGCTTGTCCCGAGGGTTCCCGCACTCGGAAGCGACGGCGCGGAATGACAGAAAGATATCACGACAAAAGTGTTGTTGAGCGTCCGTGGCCCGTAGCGACTGAGCCGAGTCGGTCGGCGATTTGGATTGCGGCAGGACAGATTTCTTCGTCAGGCAAACTAACAGGTCATGTCACCCAAGCCTGCGGCTCGACTGCCAACCGCTTGTTCCCGTGACCTTCAGGCCGTTCAATGCTCGCGAGAGGAACTGGTCTTACAGTGAGTCAAGCCGTGCAGACTTCTCAGTCCGATGACAATTCGTTTTCCGTGCGAGAGCCGTTGCTGTTTCGTTGCCATATTGAAGGCATGCATTGTGCCGCGTGTGTGGCTCGGGTCGAATCGACTCTCGGCAAGCTGCCGGGTGTGACGGATGTCGCCGTCAATCTGGCGACGAATGAAGCTCGCATGAGGATCTTCAGCGGAGCGACGGGCGACGTCCTCACGGCGATCGAAAGGTTGGGTTATCGCGCGACTCCGGGCGATCAAATCGACAGTCCGGAAGGCTTGTCCGAACCGGGAGAGTCAGCGACTGATCCGCTGACTTGGCGACAACTCGCGTGGCCGATCGTGCGCGCGGTGGCGATCATTTTGCTGTCGTATTTCGCGGGGTACGTGCCGTTTGCGCCGGTGATCATGCTGGTGTTTGCGACGGCCGTTGTCTTCGGCATTGGGCGTGAGTTCTTTCGCAACGCGGCACGAGCGATCCAGCACCGGTCGCTCGACATGGATGTGCTCGTGGCGCTCGGAGCAGGTTCGGCGTATATGGCCGGAGTCTGGGTGGCGATCGAAGAGTTGTGGTTCAGCGAAATGCATGCGCACGGTGTCGAACAAGCGACCGGGCTGTGCGGATCGCACTTCACGGCCGCTGTCTTGATCGTGGTGTTCGTACATCTTGGACGAACGCTGGAAGCGAAGGCTCGCGGGCGAGCGAGCGAAGCGATCGGGAAGTTGCTCAAGCTGCAAGCCACCACGGCACATGTGCTGCAACAATCGGGCGACTTGTTGGTTTCGGAAACGGAAGTCGAGGTGCCTGTCGATCAAGTTGTGGTCGGCGACACGGTTCTGGTTCGAGCTGGTGAGCGAGTTCCCGTGGACGGAGTCGTCTTGGCTGGGGTGACTGAAATCGACGAAAGCAGTTTCACCGGCGAGCCATTGCCGGTTCGCAAACAGCTTGGCGACCAAGTGCTCGGCGGATCGGTGAATCAATCGGGATCGTTTCGCTTTCGAGCCGAACGAGTTGGCGACGAAATGGCTTTGCGGCGGATCGTGGCGCTCGTGCGAGATGCTCAAGGGAGCAAAGCCCCGATCGCTCGGTTGGCGGATCGTGTGGCTGGCGTGTTCGTGCCAGTCGTGATGTTGATCGCGCTGGCGACTTTCGGTTGGTGGCTGATGTACGACGGGATGCAAATCGCCGTTTCGCGAGCGGTCGCGGTGTTGGTCGTCGCTTGCCCGTGTGCTCTCGGCTTGGCAACGCCAACCGCCGTGATGGTCGCCATGGGAAAAGGAGCGGAATTCGGAGTGCTCTTCAAAGACGGAGCTGCTTTGGAACGAACCGCCTCGTTGCAGATCGCGTTGTTCGACAAAACCGGTACGCTGACCGAAGGCCGGCCGGCGATTGTTGACGTCTCGCCAACCGACGGCGTTTCACGCGACGAGCTGCTGCGCGTGGCGGCGACAATCGCGAGTGGCTCGAATCACCCGCTGGCTCGCGCGGTCGTTGAACTTGCGCGACGCGAGTCAATTTCCTTTCCTGCCGTGCCGCCCGATGTGCATTCCGAACCGGGTCTCGGATTGCAAGCGGTGATCGACGGTGAAACGGTGTTGCTTGGAAATTGGCGTTGGTTGCAGCAATGTAAGTTGGGCACTCCTGCCCGACTCGATTCGACACTGAACACGGACGGGCAAGTGTACCCATCCTACAACGAACTCGGTCGCACACCGATCTTCGTCGCGCGAGGCGGTCGTGTGCTCGGAGTGCTCGCGGCCGAAGACCGCATCCGTGCGACGGCGGTGGATGTGACGTTGGCTCTGCGGCATCTGCACGTCGATACCGGCTTGGTCAGCGGCGATCGATTGGCCGTCGTGCAGAATGTGGCTCACCGGCTGGGTATCTCGATCATCGAAGCCGAACGTTTACCGAGCGAGAAAGCCGATATCGTCCGTTCGCTACAAGCATCCGGTCGGAAAGTCGGCATGATCGGCGACGGAGTCAACGACGCTCCCGCGCTCGCCGCCGCTGATGTGGGCTTCGCGATTGGAGCCGGAGCCGACATCGCCATTGAAGCGGCCGACGTGACTCTCATCGGCAACGACCCGCGAGCCGTGCCACAAGCCATCGAATTGGCTCGGCGAACCCTGACCATCATTCGGCAAAACTTGATTTTCGCGTTTGGCTATAACGTGGTCGCCATCCCGCTTGCGGCTGGTTTGCTGTCCGCCTTCGGCCCGATCAGCCTGCCTCCCGGTTTTGCCGCTGCGGCCATGTCCGCCAGCAGCGTACTCGTCGTGACTAACAGTTTGCGGCTGAAGCGATTTGTTCCCGGATGATTGATTTTGATGGCGCACCGTCGGACTAATTCACCTCGTCTTCGATACCTGACCGCAGCCGTTCTTGCTCCAGCTTGTACTCTTCCATGGCTCGCACTTGGTTGGACAGTTTGAATTCCGGGCCGGGCGGGAAGTACTGCACGTCGTCGGTCAAATACCACGGCGACGGAAGCGTTTGACCCCCTATGCTGGATTGACATCCAATGGCTCCGCTCATCAACGGAGCGACCAACGCGAGCAGCAACCACTGCGAGATTCCATTTCGCGACATGACCCGACGTCCTTGGCAAGAAAGAGAAACAGACTCTTTCTGGCTATCGGCTGGCACAACCGCGAAATTCGGTAAATCTTTGCTGGTTCGCCAGAATTGCGTTCGACCGAACTTTTGATTGAAGAATCGGCTCGTTGATCGGCAATTTCCGCTGGCCGCACAGGTTTCGTTGGAACTCGGATTGACCCATTTTTCCTAGTCGGCCTATGGTCCCGTCGTTCGTTTTTGACCATCGTTCATCGCGAAAGGATTCGCCATGTCCCAAGCAACTACCACCGAGCCGGTGCCGTTTATTTCCTTGATCACTCAGCATCAGTCGATCGCTCACGAAGTGACCGCCGCCGTCGGCCGCGTGCTAGCCGAGCAAAAATTCATCTTGGGCGAAGAGGTCAGTGAACTGGAAACGGAAGTCGCCAAGTTCTGCGATGCCCGCGCCGCGATCGGCTGCGCGTCGGGGACGGATGCGATTATTTTGGCCTTGATGGCGCTCGGACTCGGACCGGAAGACGAAGTTATCACCAGCCCGTTCACGTTTTTCGCGACCGCCAGTGCGATTTGCCGAGCCGGTGCGAAGCCGGTCTTCGTGGACATCGACCCGGTGACTTTCAATCTCTGTCCGAAGGCGGTCGAGGCTGCGATCACGCCGCACACGAAAGCGATCTTGCCGGTGCATCTGTTCGGTCTGTGCGCCGATATGGAACCTTTGTGGCGAGTTGCCGTCCGGCATGGAATCGCGATTGTCGAAGATGCTTGCCAGGCGATTGGGGCTGAGTATCGCGGACGTCGCGCGGGTGTGCTCGGTACGATTGGCTGCTTCAGTTTCTTCCCGACGAAAAATCTCGGCGGAGCCGGTGACGGCGGCATGATCACGACCGACGACCCTGATCTCGCCAAGCAAATGCGCCGTCTGCGAGTTCACGGCGATGCTGGCCACTATCATCACATCGAGATCGGACTCAACAGTCGGCTCGATGCTATTCAAGCCACGATCCTGCGAATCAAATTGCGGCATCTCGATCAATGGACCGAAGCTCGTCGCCGCAACGCTGAAGTGTACCGCGACCTCTTTGCCACGAGCGGCCTGACCAACGACATAGTCTTGCCAAACGAACCGCGCGAGCGGAAACACGTCTACAACCAATTCACAATCCGCATTCCCAATGGCCGCCGCGATGGAGTTCAGCAACGCCTGAAAGCCAATCAAGTCGGCGCGATGGTTTACTATCCGATCCCGCTGCACCTGCAACCCTGCTTCCAACACTTGGGCCACCGCGTCGGAGATTTCCCCGAAGCCGAAGCCGCCTCGCGCGAAGTCCTGTCACTACCGATTTACCCGGAGATGCCGGCTCATCACGCCGAACAAGTCGTCCGCCAGATTCAATCGGCTCTCGCCCAAACGCGGATCACGACGGAAATCCGTCGCGCGGCATAGTGGCGGTCCATTCGTTGTCTTCCTAAATTCGCTGGGATGAAACCGCACGACGAACTGCAATCGCTGTTGGACTTGTTTCCGTCGGATCGGCCGCTGCTCGAACAGGCCGAGCACGTCTCTTCGGCCATGACGCCGGAGCCGTATCGCACAATGCTGGCTCACAATCATCACATGACCGTGACGATGGAGTCGCATCACAAGGCGCCGGTCGAAGTGCAGGTGCTCGAACGCCGCACGGTTGGCGATCATTACTGCCGCAAGATTCTGCTGCGAAAACTGGGAACCGACGAGCGAGTGCTGTTCGGCATCGTGCGATTCGATTTGAAGACTGTCTCGGCGGAAGTTCGCGACGAAATCTTGCGCGAGCAAAGTCCGCTGGGCCGAATCTTGATCGACCACAACGTTCTGCGCGAAGTTGAACTGGGAGCGATCTTGCGCATTACTGTCGGCCCGGAACTGTGTGACCTGCTGCACCTGCCGCCTCATGCGACAACCTTTGGCCGCCTCGCCACGATCTTCTGCAACGGACAACCGGCAGTCGATCTGCTCGAAATCTCCGCGCCGCTGAAAAGACTCGATCAAGTGTGACGACCACGGTTGTTACATCCTTGTTACCCCTGAAGGCTCAGACCTTGAGTACGATTCGGCCGATGTGATTCGCGGGCAGTGTGCTTGGCGAATTGGTCCTTCGATGGTCGGAACAGGGAGTTAATCATGAGCCAAATGAAATGTTGGAAGCGGTTCGTTGTACTGCTGAGTGTGGTCGGCATCGGCGGATATTTTTCCGGGACCGAACTCACGGCCTGGCAGGATCAAGCTCGGCCTCAAGTCCGTGTGCGAGCGACGGCGACAGCCGTCAAGCGTGCCGCGACCAAGATTTCGGAGTCGGCTCCAGTAAGGCTTGATGCGGAACTGGAACCGCTCGTTCTTGCCGCACTTGGCGATGATGCCGTGAAGGTTGAACTGGCGACACGAGAGCTGCGCAAACATGGTCAGCGAGCCGTGAAGTACGTCATCGACCGAACGGACGTCGGTGACATGCCGCGCTGGAAGACGCTCGCTGATGCGGTCGCGGCGCAACGCGATAGCCACTTCTGCGGACTGTACTGGCACACGGATTTGGCGGCGGCTCAAGCGATTGCAAAACGCGAGAACAAGCCGATCTTGTCGTTGCGATTGCTTGGCAAGCTGACCGATGAACTGAGTTGTGCGAATAGCCGCTTCTTTCGCACGACGCTCTATCCGCATGAAGCGGTACGGTCGTTGTTGGCCGAACGATTCGTGTTGCATTGGGAGAGTGTTCGAGCGGTACCGATCATCACGATCGACTTCGGCGACGGGCGTTCGATCAAGCGAACAATCACCGGCAACAGTTTGCATCTGGTGTTGGATGCTCATGGCCGAACGGTCGATGTCCTGCCGGGACTTTATGGAGCTGGTTTCTTTGCTCGGGTTCTGCAACAAGCCGAGCCGTTGGCGAAGCAGGCTGTCAATTTCGATGACGGTCACTTCAAAACGGAACTGGCGAAGTTTCATCAACACCAGTTGGACGATCAGCAGCGGCGATGGGCGGACGATTGGAAGCAGCTCGGAGCGGACCACGTTCCGGCATTGGGTCATGAACTTGATGGTGCCGTCTGGGCCAAGCTGGCTGAACGGTATGTCGCCGAAGTGGCGTTCGATGGCATGACAGTCGCCGCCGTCGCCGCGAAGCAACCGGCGGAAGTCGCCGGGCGGATAGCCTTTGGTAAGAGCATTACCGAAACGCCGGCGCTCAGACTGGTTCGCAACTTAGTTCCAGTGATTGGTCAGGACACCGTCAAGAACGAGTATCATCTGCATTACCTGATTCATCAGTGGATGTCGAACGAGCAACTTCACGAGACTCAGGCGTTGACCTCGCGGATTTACAACGAGCTGTTTCTCAGCCCGCTGAACGATCCGTGGTATGGTTTGTCGAAGCCCGATGTCTATTCCGCAGTCGAAAACGATGGACGCCAAAATGCCGTCATCACGACCCAAAACGTTGGTCATCGAAGATGATGCGGCGATCCGTCGCGGAGTCGTCGATGCCTTGCGAGCCGCCGGTCACATTCCGACCGAAACGGCTCGCGGGGACGACGGCCTGCGCGTTGCGCTGAACGGCGAATTCGATCTCGTGCTGCTGGACCTTGTCTTGCCTGGTGGATCGGGTTGGGAAATTCTGCGAGCAATTCGAGCGGCTCGGCCCGATCTGCCGGTGATCGTGCTAACGGCGTGTGGAGCCGAAGACGATCGCGTTTCCGGATTGCAGCTTGGAGCCGACGACTACGTTGTCAAGCCGTTCAGCCTGCGCGAGCTGATGGCACGGGTCGATGCCGTGCTGCGGCGAGTGGCTGCGTCTCCGCAAACAGGGCACACCATTTCGTTTGCTGGCGGCGAAGTAGATACGACCTCGGGACGAGTCAGTTTTGCGGACGGTCGCGCGGCCGAGCTGTCTGAAAAGGAGATCGAGATCATGCGTTACCTGGCATGCCGCGCGGGGAAAGCCGTGTCTCGCGACGAGTTGCTGTTGCGAGTCTGGGGTCTGAATCCGAAGGGCCTGCAAACTCGAACCGTGGATATGCACATCACTCGACTGCGCGAAAAACTCGGCGACGATCCGTCGAACCCTCGCGTGCTCCGAACGATGTGGGGGCAAGGTTACTGCTTCCTCGCGCCGAGGGACGAAGCCCACTAACCCGAAGCGTGAGCGAGGGCGAACGCTCCAAGAGACTCCAAATTCAAAGTCCGGTGAAGCGTTCGCCCTCGCTGACGCTTCGGGTTAGTGTGTGCATCATGAAACGTCCCGTTTCCACTTGGCTGATCTTCGCGACTTGTTTGCTAGCGGCAACGATTGTAGTGGCGTGGCTCAGTCGGCAGACGCTGCAAGCCGAACGCTCGGAGCGGCACGCTCGACAGCAAGCCGATCTGGAGAATCGAGTCCGCATCGCGCTATGGCGTATGGACTCGATCGCCGTGCCTCTGGTCGCGATTGAAAGCACGCGGCCGGCACTAACCGATCCGAGCAAAGAGAGTCCCGTGCTCGCGCCACAATTGGTGAAGGGCTATGTGCAACGCACCGCTGATGGCCAATGGACGCTGCGCCGCAACCTGTTCGCGAACGCCCTCGTGCCACTGCCGGACAACTCGGCGTTGATCGCCCAGACAACCTGGTGGCACGCGCTCCCGGATCCGAATGCCCGATCTCTCGACCTGCGAACCGCACCGAGTTTGGCGGACGCTTCGGCTATCGAGACGACGTCGTCGCTGATCGTCTGGCCGGACAACTTCGCACCGACGATGAACAACTCGATTGCGGTCAACACCACACAGCGTCGTGGAGACCAAAACTTCAACGCAGCAAACCAATCAGAGTCTCAGTCGCGGAGTCAGCTCAAGCAGCAAGTTTTTGATGTGGCCAACCTCGGCCAGCAAGGCAACTTCACATCAACGGGCATCGCTGATCTGACCGAACTCGGTCAGCCGCCGTCCGTCACGAGACGTTCGCAACCGAAACCCGATCATCGCACATCGGGTGCGATGCTTCCGTTGTGGGTTGGCGACGAATTGCTGCTCGCTCGCCGAGTGACGCGGGACGCTGACGAAGCCGAATTGTTGGAAGCCTGCTGGCTCAACTGGCCGGCCTGGAACGAAGTTCTCAGTGGGCAGATTGCGGACCTCCTGCCCGATGCGCGATTGCTGCCAGTCACGACTTCGACTCCATCCGATGGCGATCGTGAGTTAGTGGCGCTCCCCGTTCGGCTTGACCCAGGCCCGGTGAACTTAGCGGAACTCAATCACCAGTCGTGGCCCGCCGCTCTACTCGTAGCTTGGGTGATGCTCGCGCTGACCGCGGCGGCGATTGGTTGGCTGTTGTGGCAGACGCTGCATCTCAGCGAGCGTCGCGCGGCGTTCGTGTCCGCAGTCACGCACGAGCTACGGACGCCGCTAACGACATTTCGGCTCTACACCGAGATGCTGACTGACGGGCTCGTCCAAGACGCCGACCAACAGCAAACCTACTTCCGAACTCTGCACCGCGAGGCCAATCGCTTGATGCACATGGTCGAAAACGTGCTGGCTTATGCGAGGCTGGAAAAGGGTCGCCCAACGAATCGAACGGAAGAGTTGTCGCTCGGCGAACTGCTCGATCGCTGTTGGCCGCGCTTGTTGCAGCGTGTGTCGGAGTCGCCATTGCAGTTGAAACTGACCGCCTCAGAGCCAGTTCGCGACACACGGCTCACAACGAATGCGACGGCCGTCGAGCAAATCTTGTTCAACCTGATCGACAACGCCTGCAAATACGCCAGCAACGCGACGGAGCCGCAGCTAAGGATCGAGACCGAAACGACCGACAAGCGGATCACGATTCGAGTCCGTGACTTCGGTCCCGGCCTGTCGGCGACCGCGCGCCGCCAACTCTTCGAGCCATTCGGAAAATCCTCCGCTCAAGCCGCCGAGACCGCACCGGGAATCGGTCTGGGCTTGAGCCTCGCCCGCCGTCTCGCCCGCGATCTCGGCGGTGACTTGCAGTGCGACGAACACGGGGGAGTTGGGCTAATTTTCAGCCTGACTTTATCCCGCGTTTGCTAAAGATTTCCGAAGAGGACTCGATCTATACTACCGGTCAATTTCGGAAATCGGTGACATCATGATTCGATGTGGTTTAGCAATTTGTTTGATGCTTGGTTTCGTCTCGTTGCTGGCGGCCGACGCCGACTCGCCGCCCTCGGAGACCGCCCCCGTCGAGAAGTCGGAGTCCGCTAACGCCGAGCCTCCGACCAAACCGAATGTTCTCGCCAAGACGCTCGGCGGCCGCGAGTTTTGGGGAGATGTACGGCATTTTCACGATTGGCGGATTCAGCACAACGTCATCACTGGGCATTATCGGTTGCTCGACGGAAAAGATGTGCGGCACGCTTGGGGAACCCACGACGAGTGCCAAACCAAGCTTGAGGACATCCGACGCGAACAGAAACTTCCACACATGTCCGGTGATGGCGTGATCCTGATTCACGGCATCATTCGCTCATCGAAGTCGATGTCGGCTTTTCGCGAGCCGCTTGAGAAAGCTGGCTTCCGTGTCTTTCCTTTCGATTACCCCAGCACTCGCGTCGAACTGGATGCTTGCGCCGACTACCTGCATCAAGTGATTGAATCGCTCGAAGGAATCGAGCGGCTGCACATCGTAGCTCATAGCATGGGTGGGATCGTCACACGCACTTACTGGTCGAAGCATCGCGATCCGCGACTGACTCGCGCGGTCTTCATCGGCTCGCCGCACAACGGGGCCGAGCTAGCCGACTTGATGCGAAGCAAAGCCAACTTCCTATTCAAACCAATCCTTGGTCCGTCCGGCCAGCAACTCATCACGGATGCGGAAGGCTTCGTGGCAAAGCTGCCGACTCCCGATTGCGAGTTTGCGATCATTGCCGGTTCGCATCCGCCAAAAGGCTTCAACCCACTGATCCCCGGTGACAATGATGGCATAGTCAGTCTTGCCAGCACTCGACTGGCGGGCGCCGCTGACTTTATGGCGGTGGACTTGATACACGTTCAACTGATCCGGTCAGAACCCGTGATTCGTGATGTCACCCAATTTTTGCTCTCTGGCCGACTGCGTGAAACCGGCGCCCCGCAACCGATCCGTCGCGAGTGAGAAATCAAAGCCCTTTTGTTTTTCATCGCCACGTTCGCGAATGCAGCTACAGAGCGGCTACGGAAAAAGTGCGTTATTGTCGCACGGCTTGCGTCAACGGCTGCTGAATGAGATCGGGGATCTCGTCGTTAAGCGGCGTGAGGCCGGTAGCGAAGTGCAGATCGTTCATTGTCTTTTCGGTGTCGAGCAGACTGCGGGCAACGCCGTCAACCTGGTTGGAAATGAAATCCGGCTCTTGGCGATTCACGCCCAGTTCGGCGAGCGATTTGATTTTGTTTTCCAGACGATCGAGTTCATGACCGACGAACTCATGGTTGGCTTGAGCCTTGTCGAAATTGGCCAGCCGTTCCTCGCACGTTTGCACGTTGTCTTGCAGTGTTCGCCGCAGCTTCTGAGCCTGCGGTGAGTCGTCGGCCTGCGGAATCTCGTTCAATCGGACCTTGCCCTGTTCGATGTCGACTAGGATACGGTCGCGATTGGTCCGTTCCAAGAACTTGCCCAGCGTGAATTGCGTGAACGTCAGCCGCAAGAAAATCCACATCAGCCGATCCAGCCCGGCGAGCTGAAACGATTCGAGTGGTTGGCCGGATTCCAGCGTTCCCGATTGCTGCAAGTCGTTGGCGATTTGCCGCAGTTCAGCACAGCGAGCACGCAGCCGTTCGTAACGGGTCAGGGCCGGAGCCGGGAGTTGTCGCAGAATCTGGCGGAGCACCCCGTTGGCCGTTTGGGATTTCTTGTCTCGCTCGACCGCCGCCTCTTGAGCATCCACGGCTCGCTGAAACTTCGGATGAGTTCCCAGCATCGATAAGTAACCGAGTTCGACGGCTGCCACCAGCGGCAGGGCGATGTCTATGCGACCGCTCAGCAGCGAGATGCCGACGCCACCAAACAGCGCCAGCAAATTCCAGCGATTCTGAAACGCGGATCGGACATACTTCAGCAGGCTCACGTCTTCGATTCCAGCTTCATGATCTTGTCGCGAATGTCATACACGGCTTCCAGAAACTTTGGCTGACGCTGCATCTCGTGCGCCGGGCTGCTCGCCGGTTCGATCCTCAGTTCCTCCAGAATCGTACCGGGTGAGTTGCTCATCAGGTACACACGGTCGCCGAGAAACACTGCCTCTTCGATCGAGTGCGTGATGAAGAATACGGTTGCTTGCACGTCTTTCCACAGTTTGACCAACAAGTCTTGCATGTTCAATCGGGTTAGCGGATCGAGCGCTCCAAACGGCTCATCCATCAAAATGATCCGCGGCTTCAGGATCAGCGTGCGAGCGATCGCGACCCGCTGCCGCATCCCGCCCGAAAGTTCGTGCGGGTACTTGTGAGCGTCGGTGGTGACGTTCAGCCCCATCTTGTGAATCCACTCGCGACCAAGTTCATCCCGCTGTGTTCGCGGCATGTGCAGACATTCCAAACCGAACGTCACGTTTTCCAAAACGGTGCGATGATCGAAGCTGGTGTAGTCCTGAAAGACCATGCCGCGGTCCGAGCCAGACCCCACGACCGGTTGCCCCAATACCAACACTTCGCCACTAGTGGCTGGATGCTGCGGCTCCAACCCGGCGATCAACCGCAAGATCGTGCTCTTGCCACACCCGCTGGGACCGAGCACACAAACGAACTCGCCTTTGTCAACGAGATCCTCCACGGCGAACGATACATCGCGGATCGCGGTGAATTCCTCAGCCTTCCCCGCATTGTACGTCTTCACCACATTCCGAAACTCAACGACATGCGGCCTCGCCGGTGACGGTTGACTCATTTCAACCTCTCTTCCGTCGCAGCAAGCGGGAGGCCGCTCGTCTTCCGATAAAACACCAGCGACTTCAGATGTTCCCACGGAATCAGCACGACTCGCACCAGCGTGCGAAGCACTCCGTCACCGCCGTATACGTGCGGAAACAACTGCCGCTGAACCCAAGCCAGCGTCTGATCAATGACGAGCGCGACTATCGGGATCACCAGAATGATCAGATAGATGTGTTCGCGAAACCCACGTCGCTGAAAGATCTGAATCTGATAGCCCAGCCCACCGACTTCATCGGCAATCTTGATCGACTCGGCCAGCATGATGTACCCAAATGCTAGGCCGAACATTTGCCGACAAGCGCTGAAGATTGTCGGGGCTGCTAGCGGCAGGAGGACTTTCGTGATCGTCTGCCAGCGGCTGGCACCCAGTGTATAAGCGGTGTCGATGTAGCGAGCCGACACATCCATGATCGCTCTCGCGGCGTCGGAGATCACGAACGCCACCGACGCCACGAAAATGAACATCACTTTGTTTTTTTCACCCGCACCAAAAACGAAGATCATCAACGGCAGCACGGCTGCCAACGGAACGTTGCGGCCCAGCATAATCAGCGGCGACAAAAACGCATGAATTCGCGGAAAGCATCCCGCCGCAACGCCGATCGGAATACCGACCGCCAACGCCAATGCGAATCCGATGCTGACGCGACGCAGTGTGACCAGCACGTTGCGAGTCAGAGCGAACTCATTCCATAAGTTGGAAAACTGCCCGAAAGTCTCGGCAGGGCTAGGCAACGTCAGCGGTCCAACGATCCGCGATTCCGCGACCGTCCCCAGCGTGAGAAACCACCAGCCGGCCAGAGACAGCAACACGCAAGTCATTCCCAAGCCGATCGCTTGCAGCCGGGTCGTCGGCTGGCGCAACGTCAACCAATCGCGTCGCAGACGGTCCAGAAACGAAGAGTTCATGCGGGTTCGCTCCGGGAGCAATGACGAATGCCGAAATATCCTATGGCGATAGAACGACGAAGCTCGAATGACGAATGACAAGCGTTCAAAATTCCGATGACATTCAAATTGAGCCTTCGCCATTCGTCATTCGGATTTCTTTCGTCATTCGTCATCTGGCCGCCTACTCCGCCTCCGCCGTGTAGATCTTGACCTCGACGCGGCGGTTCTTGGCGTGGTTCAGCGGGTCAGTCGAGTCGGCCGGATGTTCCCAACCAAAACCTTCTACGTTGAATTTGTTGGGATCCTGCTTGAACTGCTGAGCGAGCGCTTGCTTCACGGCGTTGGCTCGGTTCTGCGACAGCTCTTTCACCATGTTGTCGGGGACTTTGCCACGCATGGAACCGTCGGTGTGGCCTTCGATGATGATTCGAGCATTGCCGAACTGACCGGCCAGCTTGGCGATTTCCTCAATTACGAACTTGGCCTTCGGGTCGTAGTCGACTTCGAGCGTCTTGCCGTCTTGATCCTTCGTCACTTTTTTGAAGATTTCAAAGCTGTTGGGATAAAAGTGGATCACGACCGTGTTCGTGAGAATTTCTTCCGCCCCGCGAACCTCAGAAGTTGACTTGGGGACGAACTGCACGACCGACTCATCCGTCTGCGAGCGATATTTTTCGTCCTCGCCCAGTTTGTCGATGACCGTGAAATCCATGACCTGATCGAACGGCACGGGCTGATTCTTGACCTGCCGAATGGAGCGATACAGGTAATAGGACTGATTCCAAACTCGTGCGAAATTGGTCGGGTTGTTTTGGTTCTTGAAGAACTGATGGTTCTCGGCCCAGTTTGTACTGTGAGCGTCGCCGAGCATCCCCAGCGCATCGGCCGGAGGCAGGCCGTATCCAGCGGCCATCAATTCGGCCACCTTTTGCTTCTCGGCATCCTGCTTGAGTGCCGCCATCGAATCGAAGATGCCGCGTGCCAAACCTTCGATGATCGGCGGATGATCGTGAGCGAAGTCGGCGCGAGCGAACCAGACGTCGGCGATCAGCTTGTTCGCGGTGCCGGTCGAAACGAGCAAGCGGTTCCCTTTCACCTCCGACAGCTTGTAGATGTCCGGAGCCCACGACACGGCAGCCGCGAGGTTCTTATCCGCATTGAATGCCGCCGCCGCTTCAAAGGCGGTCCCGGTGAAATTCAACTTCACTTCCGAAGGCTGAACGCCCCCGGCCACAAGCATATTTAGAAGGAAGTAGTGCGACGGTGAATTCTCCGCTAGCGTAATCGACTTGCCGCGAAGGTCGGTCACGGTCTTGATGTTCTCACGAACCACAATGCCATCCCCGCCGTTCGACCAGTCGATCTGCTGAAAGACTCGCGGCATCACTCGGCTGTCTTTCGGATTGCCCGACGCATCGACGAAGCCATCCACAAACAGTGGCAGCATGTCGAGCGTGGCCCAGCCGATCTGCACATCGCCCGCCGCGTAGGTGTCGCGCATTTCGATTGGGTTGTCGATCAGCACCAGTTCGACCTTGAAGTCCTTACCGTCGGCGGCTTTCCAAATCTTTCCCGGCTTGAATCCGTTATTCGCATGAATAATCGGAGCCCAACCGGCCCAAACATTGAGCGAGAAGCGAACCGTGTTGTCGGCCAGCGGCTTATAGGCCGCGATCCCTTTAACCGGCGGCAGCTTCTCCGACGGCTTGAATGTATATTCCTTCACCGTTGTGACGCTGGCATCGTCATGCGCCTCGACCGCGCCCGGCTTCGTCGATTCTGGATCAGTCGCACCGCCGCCACCGCCGAGTTTCTTCAAATCAATCACTTCGGGCGGCTGTTCCTGTTTCCCTTTCGGAGCGAAGATGTCCGCGCGAAACATCGCGAACCCAATCAAGCCGAAGATGACAAACCCCACCGCCAGATAAAACGGAACTTTCGGTTGACCCGCCATGATGTGCTTTCTGTTTTTAGTGGTAGCACAGGCGGCTCGCCTGTGATTTCAACCGGAAATGCGAGCAGGCGAGCCGCCTGCTCTACGCTTTTCAACAAGCCGACTAACCCTGAAACTTCGTCTTCGGCCGGCTGGACTGTAACGAGTTCAAAGTCTGCATCACGTTGAACGCCGTCAGTTCGCACAATAGCCGCGTGACTTTCTCATGCAACGCATCGTTGAGCGAAGGCTCCACCTCTTTCATCAGCGCCACGAGTCGTTGCTCCTGAGCCGTCAGTTCCGAGTCGTCCACCTGCCCATCGGCCAGTGCCGCCATAAACGTGCCGAGCTTTTGGGTGTATTCGTCGATCAACGTCGTTTGTGATTTGTCATCCAGCCAGCTTTGCCGCACCAGGGAATTAGCCATCGTGAAGTCCTACTAGGGTTGAATTTGGGATTTGAATCAGCCTTCAATCAACTGCCGAATGCTGACCATGCGTTCTTGCAGTTTGGCTCTCGCTTCGGGCGACGCGACTTGTTCACGCCATTTCTTTGGCAAAAAGTTTCGTTCGGTACATTCGAGTACGGCCGCGATTTCTTGCATCTCTTTTTCCAAACCTTCCGATGATGGAATGAACTCCGCGACCGCTCGCTCGAGGTCCACCTTCTCGACGACATCCCGCCCGGCGGCCAAGGCTCCGCGTCGGGACGCCAGGAGTATGCTCTCCAAATCCGCACCACTCAACTGACGGTCGGGCGAGACGTCGGGGATCGCTCCTTCCGCCAGCGGCACTTTGTTTTTCTTCGACATCGAACGAAACATCGCCGCGATGTCCTCGCTGGTCGTCGGTGCGAACAATGGGATGTGAACCTCACAACGCCCTTGCCGCTTCAGGTCGATTGGCAGCAGATCGGGACGGCACGTCAGCAGCATCCAGATGATTTTTCCTCGAAATTTCGTATCCCCCATCTGCTGCGCGATCATCGAAAAGACGCGACCCGACGTCCCGGAATCACCGTCTTGATTTCGATCACCGAGTGTCGCGTCCGCCTCATCGACAATCACCACCACCGGGCCGAGCGACTTCAAGACGGTCAGCACCTGCTCCAAATTTCCCTCGGTCTCGCCGACGAACTTCGATCGAAAGTTGCGCAGCTTCAAACACGGAATTCCCATCGAGCCGGCATAACACTCGGCCAGAAACGTCTTGCCCGTGCCGACCGCACCGCAGAACAAGTACCCCATCGGAGCCGTGTCGAGCTTCCCTTCGGCGATCCATTTCGCATCTTGTTCCAATCGAGCTTTCGCTTCCGGTTGGCCGACAATTAAGTCCAGCGTGTGCGGCGGTTCGACGAACTCGACCAGCCCCTGACACTGCCGTTCGATCATGTTCTTCTTTAGCTTGCGAAACTGCTTCGGATCGAAGCCGCGTGTGCTGGCGTTCGACAACAGCACGTTCAAATTGACGAGACTCAACCCGGCGGAATTCTGGACCAAGCCTTCCGTCGTCAGGCCGCCGCCAGCGACGTTCGGAGCCGTCGCCGCCACAAATCGCTGCCGGTCGTCAATGCTCGGAAGCGGAATCTCCAGCGACGCCACATATGGATTGTTCACCAGCCGCTCACTGATCTCGGACAACTTTTCCGTCACTAGGCAGAAGGCCATGTTTAGCCGTTTGATGTACGGGTTCGAGGCCCAACTGATGAATCGGACCAGCCGCGCGGCCTGCCCGCGCGCCACTGAAGCCAGGTCACCGGTCGGCACCAAGAACTGAGCGTGCTCAAAGACCAAACCAATCCGCTGGCGATTCGCCAAGTTGTCTTCCAACAGATTCCGTTGCAGCAGCGACTCCAGTTGATCGAGCACTTTGTCTGGGTCGCGAGTCCAAGTATTCGGCGCGCCGAGCGATGCCGTGACAAGCTGCATCATCTGCTGCAAACGCTTTGAGTCGTTCCCCGCCAGCGGTCGCAAGCCTCGACCGAGATCATAGCTCAACACAATCTCCCACGAGCCGAAAACTTGCGACGCGATAAAATCACTCAGCGACGTGAACGTGTCTTTGCCATCCGATCCAGGCTGACGAACTAAATCATGCACGTTCCCGTACAGCACGAACGTGTTGATCGTGCCAGAAAAATACAGCTCGGCCAATTCCCTTGCCCACGCTGGATACCAAGCGGGAAGCTGTTGCATTTCGATTCCAGGGGATTTCACCACCGAGTCATTCATATTAATGGTTCGCTTGTGTCACGGTGGCCGGTCCGAGTTCCTTCTGGTCTTCCTTCACGCTGGCGGTTTCGGGCGTGACGAGTCCCATTTCCACCTCGAACTGTCGCAGCGCCTGATCGGCCAAGACCTTCTCTGCTGCCTGTTCATGTTTGATATCGGCCAATCCGCCTTGCGACAGATCCGACGCCACGCGGACTTTGGCTCGGTTCAATCCGATCTTGTCTTGGATGACCTGTTCAATCTGCCCGAAATCCGTGCTGACATCGAAGTTCAACGTTTGAGCGAGTTGAGCGATCTCCGCTTCGGCCTTGCTCATTTTCAATTCGGCATCGAACTTCTGAATCTTTTCACGAACCTTGGCGAGCTTGCCGCTGGCGTGTTTGATCTTCTCTAGATTGTTGTTGTACGCCTCTTCGTGCAGCTTGAGCTGAGCTTGATTCTCTTCGAGTTCGCTCTTCGCCTTTTGCATTTCGAGCGCGAACTTAGAAGCGGTCTCGCGATCGCCGGCTTGTAGATATGCCTTGACCTTGGCTTCCAAATCCCTGGCGTGTTTCTGCGCGTTGGTCACCTGATACGAAACCCGTTCGACCAGCGCCCGGTATTGTTCCAAACCCTTGCGTCCGTCTTGCAACTGGGCCACGGCCGAGTCGTATTCGTACTGCATCTGAGCAATCGGATCTGCGGTCCAAAAGATGTTAGCCAATTTGTTGACCTGAGCCCGGAGCACGGCCCACAGTTTTCCAATGATCATTCCAAAACCTTTCCTCAAGAGGGGTCGATGAGAGGCGGCGACGCGCGAATTGCCGGAAACTTGCGGCCCAGTGCGAACGATTCGACGAAAATACGGAAATCTTGATACCCCTCGGCTACGCGACTGTCAACCAGCAGCGGAGGCGTCGCCCACGAAGAGACTGTCACAAGCCGACTGTTTATGACATAGTTCGACCTAACCGAGGGTGACGACTGATGCCGCCGAAACTTCTTTTGATTGTGTTGGCGACTCTTGTGGTATTGCCCGGATGTGGATCGGATGGTCCGAGTCGAGTGGCCTTATCAGGTATCGTTACTCGCGCGGGACAGCCGCTGGAATCGGGATCGCTTTCGTGTACTCCCGCTCCAGGTCAGAGGGGCGTTGCCGCGAATGCCACGATCGCCAAAGGCCGCTATCAGTTTTCTCGTGACGACGGACCCACGCCCGGACTCTACAAAGTGCTCATCCAGGAAACGCTGACAAAAGACGAAATCATGAAACGTCGCCAAGATCAGCCGACGAGCGACGCCCCCGTAAAGCCGTGGGTCAAAGAGATTACCGTGCCGGATTCCAAGTCGGGATCATTGGACTTTGAACTGTAGTCCGACCCCGTGTGGGTCGGTCGGTTCAATGTTTGTTCCGACGATACCGCCGAATCCAAGTTGACCGACCCACAAGTGGTCGGACTACTTAAGGAACAGGACATGCCGATTCGATGCCGCAGAACTGGGTTCACTCTGATTGAGTTGTTGGTCGTGATTGCGATCATCGCCATTTTGATCGCGCTGTTATTGCCGGCCGTTCAGCAAGCTCGCGAGGCGGCTCGGCGGTCGCAATGTCAAAACAATTTCAAGCAGATTGGTTTGGCGATTCACAACTACCACGACGCTCATCGTTGTTTCCCGATGGGGAGCGCGCTGCAGACCGGCAGCGGAGCATGGGGGATGTGGATGGCCATGCTGCCGCAACTGGAGTACTCGGCCGCGTACAAGTCGGTGAATACCAACAAGACCGATTGCTGTTTGGAGTTAATCGCTCAGCAAGCGGCCGGAAAACTCACGCCGACCGAAGTGCCCATGAAAGTCTTTCACTGTCCCACCGACCCGATGTCGGGACAGTCGGTCAACAGCGGGGTAGCTCCCAACACGTATCCCTGTGGCCGGTTGCATCCCGGAAATTATTTGGGAGTCAGCGGGAATCAGGATTTTTCATGTAGCGGAACGACCACCGGCAACGGGATGTTTTTCAGCTTGAGCAGCGTCCGTATGGCACTCGTCCGCGACGGTACCTCCTCGACATTGGCGGTAGGTGAACGAGGCCTCCCGAATGATCTAACATGGGGCTGGTCGCTGTGCGGCGGCACCGAATGCGAGCACTACATCAGCACTCAGCGCGGTCTTTCGCCTGGAAAAAATGGAGACCTCACGTCCGGGATCGTCGAACGCTTTTGGAGCTGGCATTCCGGCGGAGCCTACTTCCTGCTCACCGATGGCCACGTTCGATATCTGAATTACAGCATCAACTATGCGACCTATACTCAGCTTTCAACTCGTGCCGGCAATGAAGTCGTCGGCGAATGGTAAGTCCGCCAAAAGGCGGCGCACGCGGGAGAATACGAGTTGCGTTCAGGCCGGAGAGAGCCGTTTCCACGCGGAGCGTGGGAAATTAGAGAACAAGTCGAACTCGCCGCTTGTCCCGAAGCAACATGGACCGCTTCGCCGAAGTGGACGTGCTCAGAGATCGCTTTCGCATCCGTTTTGTCGAGCAGCGCGATTCGAGTGTGATTGCCTTATGTATGCGATCGGATACTGCGACTGTTTTTTCATCAGCTTCTGACCGAATTGGTACAAGTGGTCGGACTACGCAAACGAGAGGCCATACGGTTCCCAAGAATTGTCCGCGCGTTTGGTCGGTTGAGGGCGTCGGCATTTGCCGCGAAATCGGGCTTCCGAATCGCGCGGCTATTTCTTGGGATGCGTATCAGATGCTCGGAATGTCGGTTATTCGTACTAACCCAAAGCGATAATCAGGGCGAGCCTTTCACGCCGCACGGAATTCAAAGTCTCTTAAAGCATTCACGCTCGTTCTCACTTTGGGTTAGCGAGTTGCCAATCGACTCTTAAGTTGCGCGGTCAAATCCGCGACGCGATCCTCCGACTGTTCGGCAATGTCGTTCACTTCCCATGTATCTTCCGGCTTGAGATACAGCTTCGGTGCGATTTCGCCCGTCGAGTCCGGTCGCACGAGCAAGCAGTCTCTCGTGCGAAGCGCGGCTGATTCGTCCACATCGAGGAGCACAAGCGAATCACGCCACGCTGTCGGCTCGTGACGCATCAGTGGCAGCAAACTGCGGCCATCGCTGGCTGTGTCGACGGCGGGATCGAGGCCAAACCAATCGCAGAGTGTCGGTAGCAAATCATCCGCTTGCGTCAGTTCCTGCTGGCGACCGCTCGACCGGTCGCGCGTCGCGTGAGCGATCAACAACGGTGTGTGAACCAACTCGTCACGCAACCCGGCAGCGGATTCGGGCGGGGCGCTGTTCAAGTGCGAAAGCGGCAACTGTTCAGATTCGCCTAGCGATTCGCCGGCCAGCGCCGTGACGATCAGTAGCGGCGGATCATCGCCAAACAATCGCTCGATCGAGTCGAGCAACTGTCCAATTAGATGATCGAGCTGAGTGACACACGCCGCATACGCCACTTCCGCCTCACGCACCTCATCACATTCCGGGCGGCTGTCTTCATCCAACGACAATTCGTCTGCGTACAATTCAGCAAACGTGTCGAACGCCACGCACGGCCAGGCAATCCCAGCCGATGTGACCCACAGCAGCCACCGCGTTTCGGTGTCTTGTGCCAACTTGGCCAGTTCACTCTCGGCCATCGCAACAAGTATTGCGAGTGGCAGTTTCTCCAGCGTCGAATCGTCAACTTCCACCGCTGGCTCCACGAGTTGCCGCACATCGATGCCGGCCTCAACCAACTGCGGCCAAAACGACAAGTGCCAGGCGTGCTCGGCACTTCGATCCGGCGACACGAAATGTTGATCGAACACGAGACCGCGCGAAGCCAGCCGATCCAGGTTTGGCGTCTCGATCCATTCGTGACCGTAGCACCCCAGACAGCGGCGGCTCAGGCGATCAAACGTCAACACGATGGCTCGCGGTATGTTGTTCATGATTTCTGGTAACAAACTCAAGCTGAACACCTTTTGCCACGAAAGACCACAAACAGGCCGCCGTTGAACAATTGACTCGCAAATGGAGAAGACCAAACGATTGCTTGGCAATGACTTTCATTACGTCATTTGACTTCCTTTTTGACCTCTCTTGCCGGCATTTCAAAATGACTCAAACACTCCGAGCGATCGCAAGAACTTTGCCGATTCGACCGCCGCTTCGCGAGGTCCCATCAATTCGGCATAGGCTTGATGAATTGTCACGCAGCCGTCGTAACCGATCTGCTGCAACGCCGAAACCATGTCGGTGAAATTTACTCCGCCCGGTGACCACATCGGGATGTGGTGAAATCGCCGATTCCCCAGACACCACGTTTCCAATTCCGCTGGCCCTGCCGGATCGAGCCGATGATTTTGCACGTACACATTCATCAGATACGGCCGAAATCTTTGCAACGTCTCCAGCCCATACGACTCGCCGCAAATCATCAGATTCGCCGGTTCGTAGATCAGCCCGAAGTTCTCGCGGCCGATTTGTTGTAGCACTTCGAGCGATCGTTCCACTTTTTCAAACAACGTCGTCGTGTGACATTGATGAGCCAGCCGAATCCCTCGCTGTGCCGCTTCGTCCGCCGCCCGTTTGGCGATTTCGATATCCGCTTCAGTCTTCAAGCAAACGCGAATCAGATCACTGCCGAGTGCTTCGGCGACATCCAAGCTCGGCCCGATGTGCTTCAAACTGTCGGGTCCGCGCTCGTTGTTGAGCGGCACGTCCGAATCGGCCGTGACCATCGAAACGCGTAGCCCAGCAGCTTCGACTTCGCCACGCATCCGTTCCAATTCCGCTCGCGGAGTCCCGATCCCGCCGGCACTCGCACGCATGCAGATCGCTCGATAACCGAGTTCTGCGGCGAGTTGCACCAGATCGCGAAACGGCACGTTCAACTTGGTCTTGCACGGCGCTTCGGCAATGCGAACGGACAGGGACAGTTTCATTTCGGATTTCTCTTTGGAGTGCGGTGTGTCAGCACCGAATTGGAATGTTTGTTATCGGCGATCGTGTTGAAATCAATCCAAAGCGGCGCTGACACACCGCACTCCAAAGTCATTTCGCCAAGTACATCTCCAACCATTCCGCGATCCGTTCGAACGACCCCGGCGAGATCGAATGCCCTTGGCGGTGATTCAGCAATCCGAGCCGAGTCGGTTCGCCGTAAAGTCGCCAAGCTGGGAGCGCCGCCTCGATCAGCGGCCAGCTTCGATCACCGTCCGCCGCGCCGGAACCAGACTCGCCGCCGAGAATCAAAAACGGGCGCGGAGCAATCAGCGCCAGCAATTGATGATGATTCAGCGGAAAGTTTTCGTCACGAATGGCCGGGCCGAGATACCAGGGAGCGTCCCAGTTCGTCGAGCGGAATGTGGTCCCTCCCTCGCTGGCGACAGCGGCATTGATCCGTTCATCGAATGCGGCGAGATACAAAGCTTCCTTGGCTCCCAGTGAATGCCCGACCGCGCCGATTCGTTGCGGATCGACATCCGGCTGAGCGAGCAACACGTCGGTGCCGCGCATCGCGTCGTACAACATCTTGGCCATACCGAGCGTTTGCGGATGTCGCTCGCGGTGTTTGGCCACAGCCTCGTCGAGACTCGTCACGTTCTGCCACAGAAAACAACGCGGGCAGAAGATCACAAACCCGCGTTTCGCCAACTTCAACCCGAGCTGCATCGCATCCGGCCCGCTGACCCCCGCGATCTCGTCGATGCTGGCGCTTGTCGTTTGATGTAGCGCCACAATTCCGGCTCGCTTTTGACCATTCGCCAACGCCGCAACCGGTCGCAGCAAATAGCCTTCGACCCGAATCCCCGGCTCGCCGTCGTAGCGCACCAACTGCCGAATAACCGGCGTTGGCGCATCGGCATCGCCAACCATTTCGGTCTTGAGCACTTCCAGCTTCACGACCGGTCTTGGATCAGGCATCGGTCCAAGAAACTTCAGCCACTCGGTGCGAAGTGTCGCTCGGTGTTTTTCCCAATCCACGCGAGTCGAAATCAGTTCGCCACGTTGATCAATCAACACCTGGGTCACGAGCCCCAGCCGATCTCGCGGCGGATTGGCCGGTGCGGTGCGAACTTGTTCCAGCCACGAAACATCGGCGGACAACAGAATCATGAGGACAAATGACTTAAGGAGCAAAGACATGTTCACGGGCTTTCGTAATCCGGCATCGCATTTGTTCTTCCAACATTTTTCTGCCATTCGGTTTTGGTAGAAAGATGAGGATGGAAGAAACATTCCAAAGATATTTCACCCCGCTTGACTCAGCGAGGATGCCGTTGAATTCAAGGTCTGCTGCAGCGCTCGCCCTTACTCGCGCTTCGGGTTAGTGTCTTGCTCCGATGACTGCCGAGAAAACGACTGGCCTGGTGATTCGATTGGCGGACTTTAGCGAGTCCAGCAAGGTGGTCACGTTGTTCACGCGGGACTTTGGGAAGATTTCAGCGATTGCAAAGGGTGGGAAGCGACTGAAAGGTCCGTTTGAAACCGCTCTTGATCTGTTGGCCGAATCTCGCCTAATTTTCATTCGCAAATCATCAGGAGGGCTGGACATTCTCACTGAGTGCCAGTTGATGACTCGGTTCCGGCCGCCCGAACGCAATCTCAATTGCCTGTACGGCGGATACTACATTGCCGAGCTGTTGGCTGGACTGACGGAGGACTACGACCCTCATCCCGTTCTGTATGATGAGGCAGTGATTGCATTGCGGCGACTGACTGAGGAATCCGATTTCCGTTGGCCAGTACTTCGCTTTGAAGTCATCACGCTTCGCGAGATCGGCCATCTGCCGGACTTTCGAGCTTGTTTGTCCTGCGGACGGACCGTGACGGATTACTCCAACTTTGTGTTTTGGGTTTCTCAAGGAGGACTGCTCTGCCCGAACTGCCGCAAGCCCGAATACACCGCGCATCCGATGCACGGAAAAACTCTGGCGCTATTCGAGCAACTCTCCGCCGATCCGGCCCCGCCTGTTCCGACTGACCCCATCTCTCCGAAAACTCTGCAAGAACTCCGCCATCTCATCACCGCCGCCATCTGCCAGCCACTCGACCGCCGGCCAAAAATGCTCAGTTATCTGCCATTCTGATTTGAGATTTCAAATCTGAGAATTGCATAATCCTATGATTAACAATTCGAACAAGGATGTTCTCTGGAACTCGCTTGGCTGCGGCCATCGCGCGGTTCGGGGAACTTGTCGTTTGTTTGTGTTGATGGTGGGCCTATTAACCGTCGTTGGTTGTGCGGCACCGGGAACTTCTATTCGTTTGGCTCAACTCAATTGGGGTCGCAACCTGAGCGTGTCTCGAGACAAGGCTCCCAAGTTCGACGCACCGATGGATGAAGGAGATGACGTCACCGTCGTCGATCCTGATGCCGAAGGGGAACTCGAACGGTCGAAAGAGCCGCGAAAATTGTTTGGCTTTGGCGGCAATCGAGCCGCTCCCGCGCCGAACCGCGCAGAATCCAAGCGATCACCAACCCAAGAGCGTGCGCAGCCGCAAACTGGCTCCTGGTGGTCCACATCGCCGAACGGTTCGCTGTCGGATGGCGGCCTTACAGCCGATGAGAAACGTCGGCAGCAAGAACAATTCGCGGACGCCGAGGCGTTGTACAAAGAAGGGCATCTCGAGGAGGCCGAGAAGCGGCTCAAGCCGTTATCCAAAAAGAAGACCAGCTTTTGGAAGAACCTGAATCTGTTGCACGTCGATTCGGGCTATCAGCACGATCACAATCGCGTTCGCGAAGACTCATTGTTCCTGCTGGCAGAAAGCCACTTCGAACAGGAACGCTTTGGCCCGGCAAAGAATTATTACGAAGCGTTGCTCAAAGACTATCCGTCGACGCGACATCTCAACACGGCGACGAAGCGACTGTTCAAGATCGCTCGGACGTGGCTGGGTTTCCCGGAATTCGCGACGTCGGACAATGTCACTCAGGTGAACTTGGAAGACCCGCGTGCGACCGAACTGCCACCACGCGAGAAGCCGCCACATTCAGCGATCCTCGTCCCGAATTTGACCGATCGCACGCGGCCGACGTTCGACACGCCAGGACATGCGCTGGAGGCCCTGAAGGCGATCTGGCTGTACGACCCGCGCGGGCCGCTCGCCGATGATGCGATCATGCTGACCGCCAGCCATCACTTTCGAACCGGCAACTATCAAGACGCCGATCGATATTTTTCAATGCTCCGTGAGGAGTACCCCAATAGTCCGCATTTGCAGACGTCGTTCGTGCTCGGTTCGCATGTCAAGCTGATGAGCTATCAAGGAGCCGCCTACGACGAGAAGCAACTGGAAGACGCGCGGCTACTGAAAGAAAGCACGCTGCGGCTGTTCCCCAATCTGTCGGAAAAGTCGCAAATCAAATCAGAATTGGCTCGAATCGAGGAAGCTCGAGCGCAGCGGTTGTGGGGCCGCGTCGAGTTCTATCGTCGCAAGGGAAGACCGGCGGCACGGGTCATCTACGCCGAAGAACTGGTGAAGACGTATCCGAATTCGACCTACGCCGCGAAAGCTCGCGATGTGCTTTCCGAATTGAAACCGGAAGCGTTGGAAACGCTGCCGAAGGGAGAACCTTCAAATTTCCAGCGACCGACAAACAACGCCGCACCTACGCCGCAGCGTCCGGTTGGCGGCCCGTATCAGCGGCCGATTCCGCCTCAACAACCTGGCAATTCGACGACTCAGCCAAAGAGTGCGACTCCAAAGCAATTGCCCGCAGACGACGAACCGCCAACTGCCGATCCCAATCGGCGAATGAACTTGCCGATCAACTTTCAGCGACCGCGACCCAACAACAGTAACGCTCCGGCCAACGATGTCTCCGGCCGAGCCGTCTTTGATTCCCCGGAGTGACACCAAGACCTTTTTCGATCAGATCACGATGAAACGCTTGTCTCAACTCTCGCTATGCGTTGGAGCCATCACTCTGCTTTTGGTTCTCGGTTCGGGTTGTGGTTACATGGTTGGGCAGCCGTACAATCCAACGGTCCGCACGGTCGAAGTCCCGATCTTCGAGACGAGTTCGCATCGCCGAGGTCTCGACACGCAACTGACTGAAGCGGTGCAAAAGCAGATTCAACTCCGCACGCCGTTTCGTTTGGTCAAAGATGGTGGCGACACGAAACTCTCAGGCCGTATTGTGGACCTCCGCAAAAGCGTGCTTGGCGAAACTCGCTTCGACGACCCACGCGAACTGCAAATCAACCTCGTGCTAGACGTCGTCTGGGAAGACACCCGTAGCGGCAAGGTTCTCGCGCAAGAACAATACTCGTTGGCCCCGGAGTTGGTCGCTCTTCGCTCGCAAGCGGACTTTGCTCCCGAAGTGGGCCAATCGCTGGCGACCGCGCTGCAACAGTCGATCAACCAAATGGCCCGACAGATCGTGGGCCTGATGGAATCGCCGTGGTGATTGTGACGAGACGCTTCGTGTCGCGAATTCACGATGCGTAGCGTCGTGCCACACTTCGCCAACTGATATTGTTCACCGCATGAACCAACCGCGCGATTCATTGCATACGTCTTGGGACGCTTGGCGACTGCGCATCGACACGGAATTGCAGCGATTAGTCAGCGAAACCGGCGGTCTCGGTCGCGAATGTCCGACGCAACTGCGTGAGGCGATGTCGTACAGCTTACTGGCTGGCGGAAAACGGCTTCGTCCAGTCTTGGTTCTGATGGCTTGTGAGGCGTGCGGCGGTGCGATCGACGCCGCGCTTCCTGCCGCATGTGCGATCGAGATGATACACACGTACTCGCTGATCCACGATGACCTGCCGGCAATGGACGATGACGATTACCGTCGCGGCCGACTGACGAATCACAAAGTCTTTGGCGAGGCATTGGCGATTCTGGCCGGAGATGCGCTGCTCACGCTCGCGTTTGAAGTGATCGCTCGCGATGTTCGTCCGACGTCGGTCGCCGCCGCGTGTTGTGCCGACCTGGCCTTCGCCGCCGGAGCCTGCGGCATGGTCGGTGGACAAGTCGCCGACTTGGAGGCCGAGACTCGTAGCACAGGCGGCCCGCCTGTGATTGATGTGGCATCGGAACAACACACGCGAGCCGCGAGTGCAACGGAACTCGAATCGATTCATCGTCGCAAGACTGGTCGTCTGATTCGAAGTGCGCTCACGATGGGTGGGCGAATCGCCCAGGCCGATGTCGCGACGCTCGGCATGCTCGATCATTTCGGCACCTGCATTGGCCTGGCATTTCAGATCACCGACGATGTGCTCGATGTCACCGGGTCTCAGGCCAAGCTTGGCAAGGGAGTCAACAAAGACGCGGACCTTGGCAAGCTGACCTATCCTGGCCTGATCGGCTTAGACCGCAGCCGTCAAATGGCTCAGGAGCAAATCGACGAAGCCTGCCGCGCGATTGCACCCTGGGGCGAACGCGGCCAACCTTTGGAAGCGATGGCTCGATTTGTACTTGAACGAGATCATTAGATTGTGGTGCGCCGCTCCGCGTCGTGTCATCGGCAAGAATCCGTCACTCGCAGAGCAGTGCAAGTTGCGAATCGATTCCTAAGTTCCGCTGTCAGCGTAATGAAACCGCGTTTCGGCATCCTCCGGCAGCGGGTACTTCGTTTCCGGTTCTGGCCTGCCGAAGTTATATGGCATAACCACGCGACTCGTTCGTCGAGCGTGCCCGTCGCCGGATCGCCGCCTCCCGCGACAGTACCCAGCAGAATGATCTTGCGCGGATCGACTTCCGGCTGAGCCAACCGGACGCGGCTTGGCGGCCAATACAAATTCGCCGAACCCACCAGCCGGGCTGCGACTCTGAATAACTCGCCACTCCGCCGAGATGCGGTGGTTCGCGCCACACAATCGACGCGACAAGTCGTCATGCACCTGGCGGGCTCACCGCGTCGCGCAGGTCATTTGGCAACACTTGCGAATTGAGCGACTGCAAGGCGGATGCGAAATCGTCGTCGTCGGCCCAGACAAGTTGCTGAGCCGCAACCAAAACGCACGAGCACAACACGTCAAAAAGCCGAGCGTGATTCCGCATGACCAACTCCCGCGAGTTGATGGGCTGGTTGCAAGTTGCATCTCCCAAATCAGTCCGTCAAGGTTCGTGCGGTAGACGCCCAATGTCCGATTCTGCCGATCGTGCCGACGATGCCAGCATCAGGTTGACTCTCATTGTTGAAATTGCTGAACCGCTGGCGAACCAAAACGTAAGACGAACTAGATTGTGGTAGCTGCGCGGAATGTGTCCCGACCGGTGTCGGAGCGCGTGACGCAGTAGGAGAACCTTATCATGCTGGGCTTCCGCTATCTCAAGGTGTCGCCGACGACCTACGTCATGCTGTATCGCCAAGGCAAGGTCGTTCGCGAGGGATTGGGCTTGTCGTTCTTTTACTTTGCTCCCACGGCGAGCATCGTGCAGGTGGCGGTTTCTAGCCGGCATGTGCCATTCGTGTTCAACGAGGTCACCGCCGATTTTCAGGATGTCACGATTCAAGGCGAGTTGGCGTTCCGGGTGAGTGATGCGAAGCGTGTCGCGGCGTCGTTGGATTTCAGCGTTGATGCGTCTGGCCGGTATCGGTCGGACGACCCAGGCAAACTCGACGAACGGCTGGTGCATGTGGCTCAGATTGCCACGCGGTCGTTCACGGAGCAGCGGAAGCTCAAGGAGTTGCTGTCGGCATCGGACGGACTTGTGGCGGATGTACTCAAAGGGTTGAGACAGTCGGAGGTCGTCGCGAAATTGGGTTTGGAGATTCAAGACTTGTCGATCTTGGGGATTAAGCCGAGTCCCGAAATGGGGAAGGCCTTGCAGACGGACGCTCGCGAAGAAATGCTTCGTCGCGCGGACGAAGCGATTTACGCGCGACGCAATTCCGCTGTCGAGTTGGAGCGGACGATCAAGGAAAACGAACTCAACACAGAACTGGCCGTCGAGCAAAAGAAGCGGCAGATTCGCGAATCGCAAATGGAAGCGGACATCGCCGTCGAGCAGCAACGAGCCACGCTGGTTGATAGCCGAGTCGCCAACGAACGCAAAGAGACGGAAGCTCGCGCGGCCGCGTTGCAGGCGATGCTCGAACCGATCAAGTCGCTCGATTGGCGAATGCTGCTGGCGGTCAACGGGGCGGATTCGGCACAAGTCATGTCGATGGCGTTTCAGGAACTAGCGCAGAATGCCGCCAAGATTGGTGAACTCAACATCTCGCCGGATTTGTTGAATACGTTACTCAAACCGAAGAAGTGAACGGCCCATTCGTAGCCGCGTTCGTCAGAACGCGGGAGACAATCGGTTATTCGACCACACTCTGGCGAGTGTGGCTACGAACGAAGAAGTGAGCGAAGCCTGCCATGAAGCGAGACGTTCAGCCAGGGATTGTCGTGGTGACTCGCAAGACTCGCCTGCGCGGAGTTCTCGCTCGCTGGGCGACGCGTGGGCAGGCGAAGTTCATGATGGCTCAGGCGGTCGTTCATGAAAAGGTTCGGCAAGGCCAGGCTATGACTCAGGCGACGTTGCTGGATGCGAACCAGCAATTCGGCGAATTGGAATCGGAAGACGCGACATATCAGCGGGTTGTCGAGGCTCTCGAACGGGAGCTGGATCTGGGCCTGCCGATACAGTTCATCGACCGCGATTATCTGCCGACTTTCGATTTTGGGCGGTATCAAGTGGTGGTCGTCGTCGGCCAAGACGGCTTGGTGGCGAATACGGCCAAGTACGTTGGATCGCTGCCGATCGTCGCCGTGAACCCAGACCCGCGACGGATTGACGGAATCTTGCTGCCGTTTCAGTTGTCGCAGGCGCGGCGTGCTGTCGGCGATGTGCTCGAGGCGAAACATCGGATGCGTGAAGTCACACTGGCGGAAGTCAACCTGGGCGACGGTCAACGGCTGCTGGCGTTCAACGACTTGTTCATCGGCTGTGCGTCGCACGTTTCGGCTCGCTACGAATTGCGAATCGGCCGACATGCGGAGCCGCAGTCATCGAGCGGCATCATCGTCTCGACCGGAGCTGGATCGACGGGTTGGTTTTCATCGGTCTTCAACATGGCGTCTGGGATCACTCGCTGGCTGGGAGCCAATGCCCCAAAGTTGGAGCCGCAAGCATGGGAAGCTCGTTCGCTGTTGTGGGCCGTGAGAGAACCGTTCGTCAGTAAGTCGTCCCGTGCCGATCACATTGCCGGACGACTTCCCGAAGGCCAGGAACTGGTCATCGAATCGCAAATGCCCTCGGGTGGAGTGATCTTCTCCGACGGCGTCGAAAGCGACTTCCTCGAATTCAACGCCGGCACGATCGCCCGTATCAACGTCGCGCAGCAACGGGCGCGGCTCGTGTGGAAACAGGGTTAAATGTCCATCGGCGGCACAAATCACGGGCCGCCTCGGACCAGTTTGGAAACTCGAATTCAAACCCGGATGCCAGCAGTCGGCTGGGAACGACACGTCGACTTTTCAGGACCAGTTCGCTTTCGGTCCGCATTAGCCAGGTGCCGAACTCCAGCATCCATTCGGTCGTTGGCAGACCGCAACAAACGCCCCATGCGGCGCGCAAGTCTCCCAGAAAATCGGAGTTCGGAAGCGGATTCTGAGCCGCGAGATTCACCGGACCGGACAGGTCGTGATCGATCAGCCAATAAACGGCGCGAACGAAGTCGTGGTCGTGAATCCAAGACATGAATTGGCGGCCGTTGCCGTGTTGGCCGCCGAGTCCCCAGCGCACCAAACGCAGCAAATAATCGAATGGGCTGCCGCGATCAGGATTCATCACGATTGCGGATCGGAGCAGCACTTGGCGAGTCTGCGGCGTGACCGCTTCGAGCGCTGCTTGCTCCCACGATTTTGCCACGTCGATGCTGAATCGCCAGGTGTCGGGAGCATTCGGTTCCTCGCCGCCGAGAATGCCGTTGGTCTCGTCATTCGGGGCGTCGTAGCGATGCGCGTAAATCGTGGCGGTGCTAGCTTGCAACCAGACTCGCGGCGGACGCGGCGATTCGGCAATCGCTTGGCCAATTGCACGAGTTGACTTCACACGTGACTCTTTGATCTCGCGCCGATTCCGCGATCCGTATCGGCAATTGACGCTGCGTCCCGCGAGGTTGATCACGACATCGGCTCCGTCAAATTCCGAGGTCCAGCGGCCCAGCGATTCGCCGTCCCATTCAACGATCCGCCACGGGACTTGTCCCGGCGTGCGACTGAGCACTACGACCTCATGGCCGTCCGCGACGAACGCGCGAGCCAACACAGTTCCAATCTGCCCGCTGCCTCCCGGAATGACGATTTTCATCTCGCAAGCCTTCACGCCCAGAGTTTGATAAAGTCCGACTGGTGGCACCGCGAGTGGCGACGGTTCATAACTTCGATTTTTCCGACAATCGACCGGCCGAATGCCAATGGCCGGAATGGAGAGGGACATCAATGAAGCTAAGCAGAATGATCCTTGTGTTGCCGTTTGTTGTCCTCGTGCTCGGAAACGGAGCCGTTCGCGGGGAGGAGATCAAACATTCGTTTTTTATCGCCGGGCCAACGTTCACCGGAATCATTGATGAAGACGGACGCGAATCATGGGACTCCGGCAAGGCGTCGGCTCGCGACGGGTTTGTGCTGCCGAACGGAAACGTGTTGATCGCCTGGAGTGACGAGGTCAAAGAGTTGACTCGCGACAAGCAAGTGGTGTTTCAATACGCGAAGTCGGCCGAAGCGAGAGAAATCGGCACGGTCGAGCGGCTCGAAAACGGACGGACGCTGATTACCGAGTTGGGGCCGAAGCCGCGATTGATTGAAGTGGCTGCCGACGGAAAGATTTTTGTCGATGTACCGCTCAAGCCTGAAACCGACAACGCGCACATGCAGACTCGCATGGCTCGCAAGCTGCCGAACGGAAATTACCTCGTGCCACATCTGCTGGCGCTCAAGGTAAAGGAGTATTCGCCAACCGGCCAGGTGCTGAAATCGTTCGCGACCGACATGGCCGATCTCGGCGGTCAAAAGGCCGAGAACTGGCCATTCACGGCGATCCGATTGGACAACGGCAACACGCTGGTCAATCTAACTCACGGCAACAAAACGGTTGAGTTTGATCCTGAAGGCCAAGTCATTTGGAAAGTTGGCAACGACGATTTCCCGGAAGACAAACCGTTTGACGATCCGTGCGGCGGCCAGCGTCTGCCGAATGGCAACACGGTGATTTGCAGCTATCACTCCAGCCGCCCGATCAAAATCTTCGAGGTCACACGCGACAAGAAAATCGTCTGGACCTATACGGGCAAGCATAAAGCTCACGAAGTCCAAGTCCTCACGACCAACGGCCAGCCGATCTCTGGCAAGCCGCTGAAGTGATCCGTGGGATAAACTTTTTGTTTAACTTTAGCCCCCTCGCTCAAAATGTGACGAGCTGGAAGGTTATCCCACGGACGCATGAGCCGCGCCTACTTCGTTTCCGCCCCCTCCGGCTTCGCCGGTTGAGGCACGATGATCGGTTCCGCTGAGGGAACGGCTGGGGCATCGGGAGTCGGCTGAAACAGGAAGATGAATCCGCCACCGCTGCCGCCAATCGCGTTGGCGTTGTAGATGTACTCGGCGTTGAGTGCCTTCGTGATTTGTTGTTGCACTTTGCCCAAATGAGCCGCCGTGTATGGGTCGAGGTTCGGCTTGGCTTCCTTCAGGATGCGATCGGCATTCGCCAGGACTTTCGCGACTTCGACGAGCGCGATGTTAGCGATCGCTTTGTCCGCTTCCGTCGACACGAAGTTCTTGGGCAGCGTCAATTCGATTAAGCGATCGAGATGTTCTTGCTGCAAGTTGCGGCGGAGACTGCTGATCATCGGGACTCGCACGGTGTGTTGCTTATCAGGGTTCTTGTCAGTTTCTCGCCACAGGTTGGCGGTTAGAGCCGACAAGACTTCGGGCAGCGTCACCGCATCTTGGTCGGGAGCGATGAAAAGTTCGTTGTCGTAGATGCGGCGAAGCATGTCGGGGCGGAGCAGCGACGTCAGGATTGACGCTTGGAAACCGGCGATCCGGTCGTGGATCGGCCAGGTTGAATCGACGTTCGGAAGGAAATCTCCTTCCAGCCATTTGTCGGCCGCCATGCGAGTCAGCAACGCGGGCGAGAGACCATACACTGAGTCCTCGAACGTGTTCTCGATCGCGAACTTCAGCGCTTCGCGCTGAGTGGCGGCCGGGACTGGATCGATTGGCGCTCGGCCATTCTTGTCACCCTTTTTGTCGCGGTTCAAGAACACGCCACCGAGCCAGTTGGACATCATGCCGTCCATGCTCATTTGCATGGTCAGCGTCAGCTCGTAGGCGTAGCGCGACTTCGCCCAAGACTGTCCGTCTTTCACGAACTTATCCAGAATCTTTTCGCGGTGATGCTTGATCAACCGCATCTGATTCTGAGCGTATTCGAGCGGGTTCTTGCTGAAGTCGTAGCGGCGAGCGAGCGGATCTGGGCCGATTGTGTCTTCGTCAGTCGCGTAGACCAATTCCGGTTCGGCAACGCGGTCGAGGATCGGCTTCAGATCGGTGGCGAACGTATAGCCGTACTCAATTGCCCACAGGTCATACGGGCCGATCCCGATCATGGACCAATCACCTTGAAACTTGTTGTTCGGATCAGCCGGCATGTGCATGTTGACTGGCAGGTAATCCATGACCGACCCGGCTAGCGGCTTTTTCCCTTTGATCTCATCACTGTTGATCTGGGCCATCGTGTAAACGCTCGACGCTTTGAAGTTGTGCCGCAGTCCGAGCGTGTGCCCAACTTCGTGCGCGACCAGTTCGGCCAAGAGTGGACCGATGAACGATTCTGGCATCCCGTCTAGCTTCGTCTCTTCCGGAACGGCTGGCACGGCCGGAGCGCCCGGCTTCGGGTCTTCGAGCAACGCCATTTCAGCCAACTCAAAGCTCATGCGAGCCATTGCCAGATCGAGCGACTTGCCATTCGCAGCGAGACACATGCCATTAACTTGGCTCGTGCGGCCGAGCAACCCGTCGTACAAATCGTCACCGAGCAACGTGGTTTTGTTTCCGGCCATCGCATGACCGGCGAACGGCAAGGCCGCGTCCCGCTGAATCTCGGCCGTGATGTGATTGCGCTGCGACGGAGACGCGAGCCTAACTCGCGGATCCCAATTGGGATGCTTTGCCAGCCAAGCCAGCGTGTCAGGCGAATAACCTTCCATCGCGAACTGCGGCAGCACTTCGGTGAACTGCCGGTTGAAATGTCGAATCCAGCCGTCGGTCAGAATGATGTCGGCATCGAGAATCTCGCCGGTCAGCGGATTGACCCGGCTCGGCCCAATCGCCGTCCCGACGTTGTTATTCAACCAGCGGACGAAGTTGTAACGCACGTCTTCCGGATCTTTCTCCATGTGCTGCTTCGTTTGCGTGTCTTGCTGCAAGACTTCGACCGCACCGACGATCCCAACTTTCTCAAACGCTTTGTTCCAGGCCAGAATCCCTTCTCGGACCCAACGGCGATATCGAACTGGCGTGGACGATTCGATAATAAACGTGATCGGCTTGACCGGCGGACTGAGCTTCAATGACGCATCTCGCTTCTCCAAATGCCAGCGATTGATGAATCGGGCCTTCGAGTCATCGCCGACGTATTTGCCGTAGTCACTGTATCCGGTCATGAAATACCCGATCCGTTCATCCGCTTTGCGCGGCTGATAACGCGAGTTCATCGGGATCACGCTGATCGAATAATGCAGCGTCTGCAATCGGCCCCCCGCACCGGGAATCTCAAAGGCGACTTCCACGTTCTCTGGGAAGACTTTCGCTTTCTTAATCGTGACCAAGCTGGCATTGGCTCCCGCCGCTCCGCCACCCGTGCGTGCTGACCGCCCGAACCACAAGCTCGACTGACCGACCAGCAACTGGTTGAGGTCAATGATCGGTGAGCCTTCGGGACTCATCGTGACGATCGGCACTTCGGTGATGACGCGATCGGTGAACAGCCGCTTAACCGACTCTTGTGATTCCGGTTCGCCGGTTGAACGAATCTGAACGTTCGGCTCCATGAGTGCCAGCCGCTTGTCGTATCGACGCCAGTAAACGTACCGATCCCCCGCCTGCAATCCGGCAAACGGCTCACCGCTGGCCACCGTCATCGCGAAGAAATACCGTTGATTCAAATAGTCGCGAGGCAGCTCAGCCAAGATGCGTGCGTCTTTCGCTCGCACATACAAGTTATAAAGCGCCATCTCACCTTCCGGCGGATTGATCTTTTTGAAGTCCTTCAGGATTTCAGCCACTGGCGGAAAATCGGGAGCGGGGGTTTGCCCAAAACTCACGCTAGTCAGACAGCACACCATCGACGCCAACACAATACCGCGAATGCAATTGTTCATAGCGGACCTTCCAGAATCTGACCAATGAAAAGAGCCGGCAACGCGGCCACCCGATAATTCACAATCCTGGCAAGCAGAAGCCAATTGAGCCGATCAATCTGCCCAACCAGCAGACTCGCCACAGTTTGCCAAGTTTAGCCGCGTTGGCGCGCAAAGCCACTGCCCGGTCTGGTTCGCCGAAAAATTTGTGATTCGGCTTCCGTACAATGCCAACTGCCCCGAAAAGGGGACGTTGCCAAAACGCCACAAGCCGTCACGACCGACCACATGATACCGTTAGCCAGGCTAACTCGACGCGCCGTCGAGGGAGAGCGATTCACGAGACGACGGTCTCATCGCGTTCGGGGAGCGCCCGCCCGAAACGCACGCCGGGTGAGTGAACCCGACTCAAATCTCCCACGACTGCTCGCGAATCGTGACTCGCCGCAGCGCCTGCGGATCGACATCGACTCCAAGTCCGGGCGCAGTCAATGCCGCCGCGCGACCGCCATATCCGAACGTCAGGTCTTGCGAGGTCAGCGGTTCGCGCACCAAGTGCCGGTCATAGCTTCCTTCGAGATAACGAATGTTCGCGACCGAACACGCAAAATGTCGGCCCGCCGCCGATAAAATCCCGGTCTCGCCAACTTGGCAACCAAGTTGATATCCGAGTCCCGCTTGATGCGCGATCGCCGCCAGTCGCAATGACGGCAACAAGCCGCCGCACTTCGAGAGCCGGATGTTGAACAGATCACATGTTCCTGTTTCGATCGCGCGGTGTGCATCGGTCAGACTGCACAGCGACTCATCCAACATGATCGGTAACTCGATCCGCCTGCGTAGCTTCGATATCCCGGCAACCTGAGCGTGCGGCACCGGCTGTTCCAGAGAACTGACACCGAATGGCAACAGCGTGACGATGTGCGACTCCAAGTTGTCGCAAGTCCAAGCTTCATTCGCATCGACTCGCAAGTCGATTTTCCTGGCTGGCAGGACACGTCTTACACGACGCAAAAGCTCGAAATCGTCAACTCCATCCACGCCGACTTTCAGTTTGCACTGCCGAAAGCCATACAACCGAATCTTCCACGCTCGCACGGTTGTGCCAAACGCCGACAATGCCGTAATCGCGCCGCTGTATCGCACTTCCGGTTTTGGCTCCCGAATTGCCATAGCTTCCGGCAACAGTTCGGTCACGCGAGACAGTGGCACACCCTCCGATCGCGCCGCCGCGTCCAACAAACTCAATTCGACCGCGCAACGGGCCGCATTGCCGAAGCAACCACGTTCGACAAACGAGCAACGGCTTGATCCGCCGATTAACCGAATCTGATCAGCCAACCGCATCGCCTGCGGCAAATTGTCGAACGGATCGCTTAACTGCTTCGCGAGATTCGACTCCGCCAGCAAGTTCCAGACATTGTCGATTGTTTCGCCGGTGACATACGGCCTGGGCAGCCCCTCGCCCCAGCCGACCGCTCCGTTGTCGAGGGCACAGCGAAAAATCACCGAATCGGTTTCGTCTCGCGAATGCGAGGCGTGCCGCACCGTATGTTTCAACGGAATGCGCACATGAAACGCGGTCAATCGTCGGCATCGCGGCATGAATCAGCAGTTACCTATGAATGCGTTGTCACCGTTTGGGTGGCGGCGTTTCGCCAGGACGCGGGTTGAAGGGCAATTCACCCACGTTCTGAAGAAACACGGCGACCGAGTAAAACAATTTCCAACGGAACAGTGACGAACTTCGAACAACTTCGCTATACTCCACTCCTTCACGGCTGACGACGATCGACGGTTGAGACAACTCGACGATCACCATCTCCAGCCAATTTGCTCGTGAAACTCGATTGAAGCGTCCTGCTTCGCGGTCCCAAGGCCACGAATGTCGCTTCCTCGAACACGCGAGCAGAAAATCTTCCGCCAAGTTCGGCTGATTGGCTCCGGTCACGGATTACCGGCTGCTCCGCTGCATCCTGTGCGGTCTCGTTCTCACTCCAGAAAGACCATTCCATGACCGAGCTATCGAATCAATCCGACGAACAAATTGCTGACGCGAACGCTGCCGCCATCATCATCGAACGGACGTGCGAAACGCCGCCAATTGAAACGCCGCCTGAGCTTGTTGAGTCGCTGTCCGCTAACTTGTTGGACGCAGACACGGAATGTCCGCTCTCAGCCAACGCGAATCTCGACCCAGAGTGTCGAGCCACATTGGCCGAAGAAAATCTGAGTGATTTGTCCGAAGAAGACGCCAGCGAGATCGGCGACGACGAGACCGACTCCGAGCCATTCGACTTTGACGAACCTGCCGAAAATGAAATCGCAGCAGATGGCGAAATCGAGGCGGCCGACGAAATCGAGCCAACCGCCCGCCGCAGCAAATACAAGCTGCGTCATGCCGAATTCGAGGAACAAGTTTCATTCAACGATGACGGCGAAAGTGATGACAGCGATGACGACAGCGATCCGTCTCCCGCCAAAATCGAACGCTCGCGCGAAGCGGCCACGACCGCGAAGTTCGCTCCGCAGCGGCTTGCCAAAATTCTCGCAGCGGCCGGCATCGACGCACGTCGTAAGTGCGAAGAGTTTGTTTCCACAGGCCGAGTCACCGTCGATGGCGAAGTCATTACGGATCTCGCATTCCGAGCCGATCCGTATACGCAAAAGGTCGAACTCGATGGCGAACGGCTCAAACAACATCGCAAAGTTTATTTCGTTTTGAACAAGCCGCGCGGCGTTGTCTGCACGAACTTCGATCCGGCTGGCCGCCCACGAGTTATCGACTTGTTCCCGCAGTTCAAAGAGCGGCTGTTCACAATCGGCCGGCTTGACGAGGAATCGGAAGGGTTGCTGCTGGTCACGAACGACGGCGAATTGGCCAACCGGCTGGCTCATCCGCGTTACCGCGTGCCGAAGTTTTACCTCTGTCACGTCAAAGGCGTGCCGTCGGCCGAAACGCTGGCATCGCTCAAGCGAGGTATGTATTTCGACGAAGGACGATTCGCCGTTGAAGGCGTCCGAATGAAAAAGGTCGTCGGCGAAAGTTCGTATCTCGACATCGTCCTCAACGAAGGCCAGAACCGCGAGATTCGTCGTCTGATGGCGCGTGTCGACCACAAGGTGATGCGGCTGAAGCGAGTTGGCTTTGGCCCGATCCGCCTAGGCGATTTGCCGTGCGGAGCCTTCCGCCCAGTGAACACCGCCGAACTCAAACTGCTCACCGATTTGTCCGAACAGCGTGCCTATCTCGACAACACCGCCGGTAAAGGCCGCAAGAAAAAATTCGGCGACCGCTCCGGCTTCGGCAGCAAACCGAACTTCCGCAGCGATTCTCAATCGAGCGACCGACCGAAGTTTGCTCGGCCTCGATCCGAAGGGAACGTCGCCGATGACCGAGCGCCACGTGGCGAACAGTCTCAATACAGTCAGTCGCGTTCCGATCACCCACGCAGCGGATCGCGGCCAGCCGGTCAATCCGGTGACGGTCAGAAACGATACGGGGCGCGATCCGACAGCGGTCGTGAGCAGAACGATTCCGCTCGCCCACCGCGTCGCGAATATGTCCGTCGCAATGACGAGGCTTCCACCGAAGTCGTTCACGACGATCAACGGAAGGAATTCACGCCACGACCGCCGCGTACCGACACGCGACCGCCACGTGGACGAGACGATTCCGAACAATCGAATTCACGCGGCCCGCGCCCCTACGGACAAGGGGGAGCGCGACCGGGTCAACGAGACCGTCGTCCCAGTTCAAACGAATCGAGTGACGGCCCGCGTGGCAATCGGCGTCCGTATGCTCAAGACGGTGACAACCAACCAGCGTCTGACCGCGACTCGCGGCCACCGCGTGATAACAATCGCTTCGGTGGCAATCGCGGAATCCAACGTCAGTTTCCAGCGGATGATGTTGCCGACGACTTCGTGACCGAAACCGGTGATGCCGACTTCGGTGGTGGACGCCGACGTTTGGTTTCCGACGAATCGGACGAGCAAACCTTCACGCCTCGCCAGGATGGTGGCTCGCCTCTCCGCGGCGAGACGGGGGCCCCGCGCCGCGCCGATCAAAACCGCCCACCACGCCGTGAGTACGGTCAAGGTGGCCCGCGCCGTGATGATCAAGGTCGTCCGCCGCGCCGCGAGTACGGCCAAGGCGTGCCGCGTCGTGATGATCAAAGCCGACCACCACGTCGCGAGTACGGTCAGGGTGGCCCGCGCCGTGATGATCAAGGTCGTCCGCCGCGCCGTGAGTACGGCCAAGGGGGACCGCGTCGTGATGATCAAAGCCGACCACCACGTCGTGAGTACGGTCAGGGTGGCCCTCGCCGTGATGATCAAGGTCGTCCGCCGCGCCGTGAGTATGGCCAAGGGGGCCCGCCGCGATACGGTAGCAGCGGACCTCGAAGCAATCGTCCACCGCGTCCGATGACCGCCGACGGGAAAGAAATCCTCGAAGGTCGTGTCACCGGGTACCGGTCCCAAACCAACGAAGGCCCCGCGCGGCGTCAGAACAAGTCCGTCCAAGGCATGCACATCAATCGTGAAAAGCGACAGAACCGCCGAAAGAAAACTGACGATTAGAACAGTAGCTGAGTTCGCCAGAACACTGGGAACTCAGCGTTCACTCGAACACGGGTGAACCCGTACCCTGGTTAGTGGGACCGGGCCACAGAATCGGCAGGATCGTATTACACGGCATCTCGCCAGCGACCGTCATGCGGTTCTGAAGATCGTCGCTGAAATCCGATTCCGATTTTGGTAGAGTCCGCGTGCCATTTTATCCTACCTTGATGTCGTCTTGTTGAATTCTCAATTCGTCGTGAATCTTCTGCCATTATGAGCGTCTCCATCGTCACCTGTCCGAATTGCAATTCATTGCTACTGACCGATACGGCTCAGTGCCCGACCTGCCATCACGTTCTTCACGGAAAGAAAGCGGCTCCGCAGTCTGAGAACAAGCTGCACAGCGAAGTCATGGGGAGCACGTCAGACGAAGTCGCATGTCCCGATTGCGGCGAAATGTGTCGCAAGGAACTGGTTCGTTGCTGGCGTTGTGGCGGATTCTTGCGATCTGATATGGCCGAAAAGTATCAGCAGATGCGGGAAAATACCGTACTCCCGGAAGCCCCGGTGTTGCGCGAAATCATGGCGATGTCCGAAACCGCGTCTCGCCGGTCTCGGCCTACGATTGACGATGACGATGACTTCGCTCTCGGACCCGGTGTGCAAGCTCTCGCGCCAAGTGAGACTGAAAGTCCTCCGGAAGATGACGACACCTTTTCGCTAAATCTCCCGGCCCTCCCGACGCCGGTCGAGCAGCCAGAACTGCCCGACATTCCGCTTGCTCTGCCAGCCAGCGAGGTGGCGCTCGCCGCAACGTCCGCCGACAAAACCGCCCACGCCCCGACGAATGTCAACGCGAGCATTGCTGAAGCAACGCGTGTTACGGTACCGACTGAAGAGGGTGAAGCTCATTCCGTTTCGAGCGCTGGTGATGTGTTGCTAGATATCGCTCGGCAAGAAGAACTGGAATCCGAGTCACGTCGCAAAACGCGCGGCAAGAAAAAATCGGGGGCGGCTGGTCCGAAAACTGGCTTCATCATCTTTTGCCCTTACGGTCACCAGATCGAAGTGCAGGAGCGGCATCGTGGCCAGATGGGCAAATGTCCGCGTTGCAAGTCCGCCTTCATCGTGCCACAAGCGATTGAGCCGGAGAAGTCGGCAGATACAACGACTGCCGAGGCAACCGCCGCTCCCGTTGATCCGCCGGGGATGCTCGTGGCGGGAAAGTACACTCGCTGGCTGAATGATATCCATGTTCATCCGCTGGATCCGACCACGCTCAAGCTGAAGCCAGGGAGTTTGGAGGCGGCTTTCACTGCGATGGATGTAGCGTTTGGTGTCGATGGCTTACTGATGATCACGCTCGGTGGCAAGAAAGGGATGTTCGGCGGCAAAGGGAAAAAGCCCGAAGAAATCCGAGCCGAGACTGTTGCTCATCTTGCCGCAGGCAAGCCGCTGACTGAACTGCTAGTCACCGCTCAGCGACTCTTCGCCGCCGACACAGTCAAACAAATCCAGGTTGTGCAGCCGGCACAGTACGCTCACGAGTCGATGTTTGCCGGCATCCCTGTTTTTGGCCAACATCGTGTTGCCGTGCGACTCCCTAAACCAGCCGACAGCAATGACTTGATGTTCGCTTCGTTCGCGATCTCGGAGTTTCGTGAATTCGCAAAGGAAATGAGTGAAGTCTTTGGCATCTCCGAATTGGGTGTGGCGGAAGGTGTGCCGCTGACAGACAAATTCGCCGACTTCAAGTGCCACTATACCGATCAAGTTTTCCAAGCGCTCGAAAACACCGACTATCATCAGGCCGATTCGGCGATCAAGTTGAAGATCGTCGGCCGCAAGTGCGAAGGTTGCGGATTGATCGTCAGCGAAGACGGCCGCAAGAAGGAAAAGCTAGGCGGACTGGACGGCAAAGGAATTGCCAAGGCCAAGTGCCCCAAGTGCCAAAAGAAATTCGGCAGCCTGTCGTTGTATGCCGTCGAAGCGGCAGCAGCCGGTCCGGCCGAGTCGCCAGATGACGCTGAGCCGTCATCCGAGCCGCAAGCGACAACCGCCAGCTAGCCGCAATACCGTTCAATCGAGCATGACGATCGCCTTTCGAAAAGTCTTGGTTGGCTGCGGGGAATTGCGGTGTTTGTCCCGTTTTTTCAACCAGTTGCTCATCTTGCGTTTGATGACGCGTGGGTTGATGCGGTTG
>JANMIF010000225.1:0-10495 GCA_031375695.1 Planctomyces sp. | reverse complement strand
CGATCTGTATGGGCTGGAAGGGCCGGTCTATTACACGATGGGGCGCATGTTCGATGCCCCGGAATCTCTGCAAGCCAAGCTGCTCGTGCAGGAGTTCTGCGCGGCGGCGTTCGGCAAGTCCGCTCCGTCGATGCTCGCGTTTTACGACCAGCTCTATCACGGCATCGAGCTGTATTCCGAGTACCTCGGCACCCGCTCGCCCGCTTGGGTCTACGTCAACATCTACGGCCAACGACGCAAACATCTCACCGATCCGTTTCAGTTTCTGGGCTTCCTCTACACACCGAACCTGATGACATCGCTGGAGACGCAGTTGGCTCAGGCCGAGAAGACCGCCGAGACCGACAAGATTCGCGCGCGATTGTCGCAAGTGCGGCGCGAGTTCGATTACCTGAAGGCGCTCACCAAGGTCGTGCATCTGCATCACGCATTTCAGATTCAGCCGGACCTCGCGTCGCGCGACCGATTGCTGGATGCGATCGACGCCCGCAATGCGTTTGTGGATTCACTGTTCGACGCCAAAGGATCAAACCCGAAGCCGACACCCGCCTGGGGCTTCGTGATGTTCCCGCCGCTCGGCCACGATGCGAAGCACCTGCGTCTGGCATATGACGGCTATCAGGAACCGTTCGCGAACTTGCCGATGAATTGGGACACGAAAGCGATGCGATCCGCACCGCTGCCGGGCGCGAAACGATTGAGCGTCAGTCTGGTGAAGGGGCCGATCACGGTGGACTCGCCAAAGTGGGGAAGCAGCCCCGTGGAGCACGTTTCCAACGTGCTCCCTGATTCACGGAAGGACGGGCACGTTGGAAACGAGCCCCACGGTGCGACCACGGTGCGAGCGATGGCCGATGCCAGTCAGCTCTATGTTCGAGTGGATGCCCCGTTGCCGAAGGACAACTCGCGGCAAGACACGATCGACATCTACCTCGCGCCGATCGGACAAACACGCGAGATCACCTACCGCTTCACGGTCGGGCCGAAAGCCGACTCGAAACAAGAGGCCGCGAACGGCCTCAACAACGATCCGCTCGATCCGCGTTACGGTCACTTCGATCCCGACTGGAACGGCGATTGGAAGTACGAGCCACAACTCGACGCCGAAAAGCAGCGCTGGATCGCGTTTCTCGTGATCCCATTCAAGACGCTCGGAGTTGATGCTCCAACTACCGGCTCGTTCTGGCGAGGCAACATCGGTCACACTCGCGTCGCGGCTGCGGATCGAGTCGAACGCTCGCTCTGGTCCGCGAGCAGCAGCACGAAAGTCCTGGACGACCGCAATGATTTCGGTGAACTCGTCTTCGAGACGCCAAGGAGTATTGTTCCATGAGAATCGTTTCCATGTCCGCCATCGTCTGTCTCTTGGTGTGTACGACGGGGCTCTCTGCCGAGGTCTCGATCACCGAGCTTGCCGACCGCATTCAGGTGCAGATCGACGGGCAGGTCTTCACCGAGTGGCGGAACAAGGAATGGGTGGCTCCGTTTCTGTACCCGGTCATTGGGCCGAATGGTGAGAACGTCACTCGGCATTACCCGATGCAGGCGGGAGTCCCCGGCGAAGAGCCCGATCTTCCGCATCATCGCTCGATTCGCTTTTCGCACAGTGATGTGAACGGCTTCAACTTTTGGTGGGCTCCCGGCAAAGAGAAGGCGGGACACACGGCCGAGATCAAACTGGAAAAGATCGAGAAGATCGCGTCGGGCAAGACCGGCGAGGTCATCTTCTGGAATCAGTGGCTCGGCGACGGCAAGCTCGTGTTGCGTGAACGAGTGCGGCTCGGGTTCATCCCGCTGGAGAACCGGCAGTTGCTGATGGACTACGACATCGAACTGCAAGCCGCCGACGCACCGGTACTCTTGGGAGACAAGCGAGATGGCGGATTACTGGTGCGAGTGGCCGGCTCGATGAAGGTCGAGGACGAAAAGGGGAACAAGTTCGCCGGCACGATCCTCAACAGCCGCGGCGATCGCAACGCCGACGCCTGGGGCAAACGCTCCGAGTGGGCCGACTACTTCGGTCCGGATGCCAGCGGCAAGACCGTCGGCATTGCGATGTTCGATCACCCTTCGAACGTGCGCTTCCCGACGCACTGGCACGCTCGAACCTACGGGCTGATCACTGCGAATCGGTTCGGCACCGATCACTTCCAAGGAAACTACAACGACCACAAGACGGTCGTGTGCCGCCCGGCCGGCAACGCTTGCCCGGCGTGTGCATCGCACTCAGGCGACTTCACGATCCCGGCCGGCAAGAGCATCACGCTGCGGCATCGCCTCTATTTCCATCACGGCGATCCGACGGCCGCAAAGGTCGCGGAGCAATACGGCCATTACACATCCGATCCCGATTCGACGCTGAACCGCATGAAGGCGCTCTCTCAGGATCGCAAATGGAAAGAGTTGATCGAGCAGTTCGGAGCCGACGACTTTGCGACGTGGCCCGCTGATCTGCAGGACAAAGCCAGCGAGGCGTTTCATCTGCGCGGCCAAATTTATTCCTTCCTGAAGGATGGCCCGAAGGCCGAGGCCGATCTGAAAGCGGCGTTGAAGCTGGCTCCGAAGAACCAAGCGTTCTGGCTCACGTTGGCCGACAACTACACCAACAACTTGAAAGACGACGAACAGGCTCTGGCCGCGTATCGGCAAGCGTTCGCAATCTCCGGAAAAGGAAACGGCTGGCAACCGCTGACCGCAACGATCTCAATCGCTCGACTGCTGACCGATCAGGTGAAGACCGACGAGGCTCTCGCCGTGCTCAAGCAATACGGCGACATGGAAGGGATGGCCCCGGTCTGGAAAATCAAAATGCTACGAGCCTACGGGCACGCCTACGCAGGGCAGGGTAACGAGAAAGAATCACTTGCCAAATTTCGCGAAGCTTTGGAGTTGGAAGCGGCGCATTGAAAGCTAACGCAGGCTGACAGAAAAATGGGGACAGAAAAATGAAGCCAAAGATTCTCGTGCAATACAGAAGTCATTGGAGCTTGCGAAACGTCTTGCAAACCTGTCTCCTTTTTTCTGTCCCCATTTTTATGTCAGCCACCTCCGCAACTGCCGCCGATCTCGTCCTCACCAACGATGGCCAGCCGCGCGCTCAGATCGTCATCAGCGAGACCCCGGCTCGGTCTACGCGGCTCGCGGCTTGGGAGTTGCAAACTTACGTCGCCAAAATCTCCGGGGCGAAGTTGCCGATTGTCACGCAGCCGAGCGGTGAGCAGGTCGTAAAACTTTTCGTCGGCCGGAGCGAGCACACGGATCGGCTGAAAGTCGACGCGAGCGGCTTGAAGCACGGGGCTTATCGGATCATGTCGGGGGACGATTGGCTGGTGTTCATCGGCGACGATTCTGATTTCACGCCGATTGAGCCGTGGGCGCGGAACAACACCGAGATCGTGAACGGCAAGGCGCAGGCCGAGTGGAACAAGATCACTGGGGCACGATGGGGAATACCCGGCCTCTTGATCTACAAGCAGCGGGGCACGTTTCCCGGCGACATCGGTCTTCCCACCGAGCAGGCAGCGGCCGGCAAAAAAGTGCCGCTGCAATTGTGGTGCTACGACGAGCGAGGGTCGTTCAACGCGGTGTGCGGCTGGCTGCAACGGCTGGGAGTGCGCTGGTATCTGCCGGGTGAGTTGGGCGAGATCGTGCCAACGCTGAAGACGATTCGGCAACCTCCGATCGACGAGATCGTGCGGCCCGACTTTCCGTTGCGGCGGTTCAACTTTCGCTTCGCCACGGTCAATCACGACACGGCGATGTGGTCGATGCGGCTGGGCACGCGCGATCCGTTTGAGATTCAGGATGCTCACGGGCTGGACAACATGACGAACCAGTCGGAGGTCTTCGCGGCGCATCCCGATTGGTTCGCGCTGTACGGCGGCAAGCGGCGGTATGACCCGAAGGCGAACAATCAGTTGTGCTACTCGAACGAGGAGTTGTTTCCGGAAACCGTCCGCTACGTCCGAGCTCAGTTCGATCACTACAAGCTCGACACCGTCTCGATCATGCCGCCCGACGGCTACACGGCGATCTGTCAGTGCAAGCTGTGCGAGGGGAAGGACTCGCCGGAACGGGACCAGCGCGGGCTGCTCTCCGATTACGTGTGGGGCTTCGTCAACCGCGTGGCGAAGGAGGTTGGCAAGACACATCCTGACCGCAAGGTGCTGAACTGCGCGTACGGCGTTTACACGCTCCCGCCGTTGAAGATCGCCAAGCTGGAGCCAAACGTCGTGGTCTCGATCGTCGGCGGACGAGTCCCTACGAACAACAAGCCGGAGCAGCAGGAGGAGCTTCGCAAGCTGCGCGAAAGCTGGGTCGCGAAGACCAGCAACCCGCTGATCAACTTCGAGAACTATCCCTTCACCGATCGCGGCTGGTATCTGCCGGCCTTCACGCCGCACTCGATGGGGTCGAGCATCAATGCCCTCAAAGGGATTTCGCACGGCGAGGATATCTGGCTCACGATCCAGCACGACTTCGAGAAGAACGGCATCGGACTCAATCACTTCCTCGTCTACTTCAACGCGCGAATGTATTGGGGCGGCAAAGAGCAGGACGTTGACGCGATGTTCCGCGAATACTGCCGCCTGTTCTACGGCCCATTGGAGCACGAGATGCGAGCCTTCTTTGAATACGGCGAAGCGAACTGGCAGGAGATGGAGAAAGACAAGTCGAAAGTCGATCGCGTACTGGAACTCTTCGCCGCGGCGAAAGCGAAAGTCGATCTCGGTTCGGTGTATGGCCGGCGTCTCGCGTTGATCGACGACTTTCTTAAAGGACTGCGGAGCAAGAGCACGCAGCTTGCCAAGAAGCGTGGCCCGGTGCCGCAGTTGCGGCTTGTGGGCGAAGCGACCAGCAAGATCGTGATCGACGGCAAGCTGGACGATGACGCTTGGGTGAATTGCCCGATCGCCTCGACCGTCCGCTTGCGTGAACTGCAAACCGGCCGGCAGCCGACCTTCGGCACGTCGGTGAAGTCGGCGTGGATCGGCAACAACATCTACTTCGCGATCCGCTGTGACGAGCATCCCGGTGAGAAGCTCAACATCACCGCCACGAAGAAAGATGACTCGGCGATGTGGTACGGCGACGTGGTCGAAGTGTTGCTCGAAACCGAATCGCGATCGTACTACCAGCTCGCGATCAACCCGGCCGGTGCGGTCGCCGATCTCGATCGGTCGGCCGCTCGCAATGCGTGGTTCGGTTGGGACGCTCAGGCCGAGGTCGCCACGCACATCGCCGACGATCACTGGACCGTCGAGCTTCGCATTCCAGTGACTCAGGACGAGAACGACCCGCTGAATCGGGTTATCGGTCGCAAACCGGACAAGAGTCTGCCGTGGCACTTCAACGTCTGCCGACAACGGATTCGCGAGAAGGGAGAGGAATACTCCGCCTTCTCGCCGTCGGGCACAGATGGTTTTCACGAGCTGATGAAGTTCGCGCACTACTACGACGGCAACTCGCATCAGTTCGACGCAGCGGAGCCGGACCCCGATTTCCTCGAAGCGACACGCGTCGCCGCCGATCTCGGTCGCACGGGCAAACGAGCCGAAGCACTCGCCGCCTTCACCGCCGCTGCGGCCGGCCCGATCAGCGATCTGCAAAAATCCGCTGCTCTCGAACAGGCTGCTTATTTTGCTCGCTACGTTCTCAAGCACGAGGTCGCGGCGGAACTCGCCGCACGCATTCCGCTCGATGCCGTGAAGAAGACGGTGCTCATGCACAACCTGCTCGATCAATCGAAAGCTCCGCAGGTCGTCGAGCAATTCGGTTCCGAAGAGATCGCAGGCTGGCCGTTCTGGAAAGCGGGAGACGGCTACTTCGCGCGCGGCCGAGCTTACGCCCTCACCAAAGCCGGCAAGGAAGCAGAAGCCGATCTGCTGCGAGCACTCGAATGGACCAGCGACACGCGCGTCCGCGACAGCATCCGCCAAACACTCGGCGGCAATCGCGAGACGAACCTCAAGGACGACACCGCCGCGCTGGCTGCGTATCACGAGATCATCGACAACGCCAAACAGCTCGGCAGCGCCGATCAATTCAACGCCGTGCAAGGGATCGCCCGCATCTTGACCCGCCGCGGCAAGTTCGATGAGGCCCTGGCCTCGCTGCACAAAGTCGAGACCGACAAACTGAGCGGCTATTGGCGCGGCTCGATGCGGCTGGCGGTTGGCGATACCTTGCGCGCCGCTGGCCGGAAGGACGAAGCGGCGGCGACTTACAAATCCATCATCGCTGACGAAATGACCGACGCACGTCTGCGCAAAGTCGCCGAGGACTCGCTGGCGAAATTGCGTGAGTAAGTCCGACCCCTCGCATCAAGGAACGCCCCATGAACCTGAAGTCAAACCGCTGGGCGATCGCGTTGCTCGTTGCCTACGCGGCGATGTCTGCTGCCTCTGGCAACGAGCCTCCAAGGCCAATCAACGTCCTGCTGATCGGCAACAGCCAATGCCCGACGATCGTCGGCAACCAACTGCTGGAGAAGCTCGCCGCGTCGAACAAAGGTGGTCGCCCCATCAAGGTTGGTGACTGCATCAAGGGCGGCGCATCGTTGCGTTCGCACTGGGATGCCGGGACCGGCGAAGGGTCTGCTCGCGCGATGATTGCGAGCGGCTCGTGGGACTACGTCGTTCTGCAAGACATCTACAACGTCCAAGAGCCAGCGTTCCAACCGTACGCTCGTCAGTTCCACTAGTTGATCAAAGAGAGCGGCTCGAAGACGCTGTTGTTCGGCACCGCGTCGATCCTCAGCAACTACCCGAAAGGCTTCGAGCGGCAGCACAGTCTGCACTTCGCGATGGGGAAGGAACTCGGCGTTCCGATCGTCGATGCCAGCTATGCCTACATCAAGTACTTCGGCGACCAGCCCTCGACCGAGCGGCTCGAAAGTCTGTTCGCGAAGGACCGCGCTCATCCGGGTTTGTGGGGCTCGTATCTCTTACTCGTACATGATCTACAGCGCGATCACCGAACGCAGCCCGCTCGGCCTCGCCGCGCCTGAGGCGATTCCGGCGGACGTCGCCAAGGCTTTGCAAGAAACCGCGTGGGTTCAGCATCAAGAGACAGTCTCGGCATTGAAGAAGTAAAGTGTTTTCGGAGTCGCGTGTGTCGATTCGAAGTACCATCTAAGGAATGATCCTCGTGATGATTTTGTCCGTCAAACATCTGGTATTCTCCGCGTTGGCCACGGTTCTGATCGGCGTTGATTTCGCGGGTGCTGCCGAACCAACGGTTTTTCGTAGTGGCGATGAAGTGATCGTGAAGATCAAACACCTTGATCTGCTGCGTCAAACGCACAAGGCACTGAAGGCGACTGTGAATCTGACGTGGGCCGGTGGCGAGAAACGAGTCGATGTCGATTTGACCGATCAGTTGGCATCCCATGCGATTGTGATTGATGTCGCCAGTTACGGTGCCTGTACTGGGATCACGTTTGAGATCACGAACGACACCGGCAAGACGGTCCACTCGCAACGGGTCAGTCCGGTGCCAGAGGTGACGATTCCGAAGACGTTGCCGGTCCACGATGGGGAGTTCGCTGCGATTGAACTTGGGTCGAAACTCGATCCCGCCGCGGCACCGCGGATCGCGGTGCCTGATCTGGCGAAGCTCCGTATGCAACGGCTTGTTGCGGCAACTCGGACAGTCACGGCTGACGCGATCACCTATCCCGTCTTCACCGATGCCGATCTGCCCGGATCGGCATCGACCAATGGCGTAATCATCTCGCGACAAAGTTTTGCTCCCGACGACGCGACGAAGATCAGCTTGTATTTCTCGTACCGCAAGGCGATCTACGACAGCGCGACGACGAAGCTCAATGAGTGGCGCAAGATGCTGATCGAGGTGCCGCTCGACCGAGCGTGGCTGAACAAGCAAGGGGACGAGATCATCACCGTGCCGCTCGATGGCTTTGCGATTCACTCGACCGAAGAACGCGAGCTGGCCAATCCGCGATGGAATGAGCCACGGGGTTACAACATGCTCGGCGGCTCGTCGAGCGGCCTGTATCAAGGGGGCCAATCGGTCGAGGTGGATGACCTGGGGCGAATCTACATCAGCAATGTGGCCGACGGCGCGGGCATTGTCCGCTTCAATCCACACACAGCCAAGTTCGAGCAGCCGCCGATCAATTTCGTCGCCGAGACACGCAAGTTTCTGCCAACCACGCCAAATGTGAATCGCAATTGGGACGTCGATGATGCCAAGCTCGTCTGCACCCGCGGAAGACTGATAATCGCGTTCGATCGCAACTACCGCGTGAAGACCCCCAACGGTGTTTACGAGACTTGCAGCGGTGTTGTCTCGGTGCCGCTGGATCACTGGGACGATGCCGAAGCGTTCCGCAAAGGCATTCGGATGCACGCGGGGTGTTGGCCCTCGGCACAGTTTCCGATGTACGACGACGAGCTGGCAGTCGGGGGCTTGCGCAAGTCGGGTGCTCCGATCGCCACCAAGCACGGCATCACCTTCGGCACGTTCCGACTCGATCTTGATGCGAATGGCAACACTCAACGACTGGCTCGGATCAAGACGATTCAAGACACGGTCGATGCCGCGGGCAAAGCGCTGCCTCCGACCGAGTTCGAGACCATCAAAGGACTGCAACGCCAACGGTACATCAATGTCGGCAGCGCAGGACGCCCCTTCGTGCGGCAAGCGTATGGCGAGTTTGCGATCTCTCGCGCGGCCGTGGCACTGTCGATGCCCGATGCTCCGGCGGAACTGCTGGCCGACTCAACAGGGCGCTTTCGCACGACGTTCCCCGACGCGCCGGCGGGCGAGCTGACGATCCGGTTTGATATCACGTCGAAGATCAAAAGCGATCCGCAGCGCTTCGCGACGCTGGCCGCAGCGATGACCGGAATCTCGCAAGGGCCGAACTACGCGGTGATCGACGCTCCGGGCGAGGCCGACCATGCGATCGGCGTCTGCGAGTACAACTACTTCTACTCGAAGCTCGACTTCTCGCGCCGCGCCAAGGAACGCAAGGTTTTCAAGTCGTATCTGCCGCTGATGAGCAAAGGGCAAGTGACCGGCCATCCGGCCTCGGTCGGGTTGGGGCCGTACAACTCGACCTGGATCGAACATGACAATGCCTTGTGGCTCTACATCACGGGCTACACCGGAATCTCGCGGCTCAAGTATGCCGAGGCGGGACGAACACTCGCAGGTTTCAACGCCGAGGTCATTCATGGCCGACTGTCGCCGCAGCCGATCGACGGTGTCGGCCGCGAGAATGTCAAAGACTTCTTGTATGTGTTGCCAGCGACCGATCACCGGCTGATCAACATTGGCCGCGGACGGGTCGGTCGCGGCGGCGGTGCACATTCGGCGGGGCTCGAACTGTTCGATCCTAGTACGCTGGGCAAGAGCCAATCGGCCGTGGAGATGAATCGTTGCTACGGGCTGTTTACGCCGCTCAGCCGGTTGGTCTACTCCGCCGCGGGCGCTTCGGTGCGACAAGAGATTTACGCCGCCAGCGGGAACATTCGGCCGGAGTATGTCGCCGACATCGACGATCCGGGCCAACGACCGAAGAACCAAGACCCCAAAATCTTCGCATACGATTGTGCGTCGGGAGCCGGCCTCCGCGATCTCTTTGGTTTTTCACTGCCGTTGAATCCCAGCGGCGACAACTCAAGTAACCTCGCGTTCGCGCCGTGTCGGCAGTTCCTGGTCGTCATGCAAGGAAGCGGCACGGTGCTCACCTACAGTATTGCCCAGCGACGGTTCGTCGATGGCGTGCAGCTACGCAACTCGGCGGGCGAGCCAATCCACTTGCTCGATTTCTCGAAGCCGAGCGCCTGGATCTGGACTGCACCGAACGGTCAGACCTTCTTTCACGCGACACTCGATGGCGAGCAGTCGAAGAGCGTGAATTTCTTTGAAGTGCAGGTCACGAATGCCGGCCAGATTTCGGTCACGCCGCATCTGGCCGTCACCTGGGACAAGGTTGGCCTCATCAAGGATTTCAGTCACATCGTGCGTTGCTTCTTGCCCGATCTTAAGAAGCAGGACGGCTCGTACGATCTGGTGCTCGGTGGCGATTCGGACAATGGCGGTCAACCGACGGTGCGCGTGATCGACGATTTCATCCCGCCACAACCTCTCAATTCCACGGAATGAACCACGCGACGATCAATGTGGCATTCGCGGCGAGTATGATGGTCGCCACTTTGTGAGCCAGAATTGTTGAATGGAGTGACCAATGAGTTGCCGCAGTTTGATCGTATGCTTCAGCATGGTAGCGGCGTTGTTCAGCTCGAAACTCAATGCTTACGCCGAGTCCAATGCGGCACCGTTTCAAGCCGGCACCGCGAAGGTCGAGATCACTCCGTCCGCAGAGAGTGCGGTCGATCTGCTTGGCCAGCCGCTGCGGCTGCGTGACCCGCTCTTCGCGCGAGTGCTGGTGCTCAAGGACGAGAAGGTTTCGGTCGCGATTGTTTCGGTGGACTTGATCGTCTTCGCGTCGCCGAAAGTGATT
>JANMIF010000105.1:0-27120 GCA_031375695.1 Planctomyces sp. | reverse complement strand
CGGCTCGCGTGCAACCAACTGCGTTCGCGAAACGGCTTACGTCAACGGAATGCACGCGAGCCGCGTGCGCCACAAATTTGGGAGTGTCAGGGATGCGACCTTTATTGATTTCTTGGAGCGTGCTGGGTGTGTTGAGTTTATCGTTGACCGTCCTGCGGGCCGAAGCTCCGACGGCGGAATATGTGTTGTCGAAGTTCACACCTCGGCAACGAGATGTCGAGATTGAGACGCCGAAACCGGCGGAGTTTGCCAAATGCACGGTCAAGCCGGAGAAGTTCGGCAAGGGGTCCGCTTGGACGGTGTCTGGTCCGAATGGACAAGTACTGCGACGGTTTGTGGATACGAACAATGACACGCAAGTCGATCAATGGCGCTATTACAACAACGGCATTGAGGTCTATCGCGAGGTGGATAGCAACTTCAATGAGAAGCCGGATCAGTTTCGGTGGCTGAACATGGGTGGTTCTCGCTGGGGCGTGGACACGAACAACGACATGGTGATCGACGAATGGCGGCTGTTGTCGGCCGAAGAGGCCTCACGAGTCGCGGTGAATGCACTGTTGGCCGGAGACGCCGACGCACTGCGGCAGGTGCTGATCACTTCAGAAGATTGCGAACGCTTGAAGATCGACGCGACCGTGGCCAAGGCGTTGTTGGCGAACGTCGCCAATCCAGCACCGCGGCTGCGCGAAACATTGAGTAAGACGAAATCGTTGACGCCACGTGCCCGATGGATGCGGTTCGACGTCGCTTCGGCAATGCCCAGCGTCATTCCAGCCGATGACGGTAAGGCAGACATCGATCTGCTGCTGTACGAGAACGCGATGGCAATTGTCGAAACGGAGGGAACTCCGCCGAAGAATTCGCTGCTGATTCAAATCGGCGAGCTGGTGAAAGTCGGCGATGTCTGGAAGTTGACTCAAATCCCGTTGCCGATTGAAGGCAACCAAGTGCAGCTCGCGGCTGGTGTGCTAATGACGCCGTCGGCATCGGCCAACGAATCGTCGACCACGCAGACACCGAGCGGCAACGTCGATCCGAAAATCCAGGAACTCGTCAAACAGATTCAGGAACTCGATGCGAAGGCTCCGTCGAGCGAAGCATCCCCTGCCGCTTTCGCAAAGTTCAGCATGCAACGAGCCGCGATCCTCAAGCAACTAGTCAGCAGCACGAAGGGGGCCGATCAGGAACCTTGGTTCAAGCAGCTTGTGGATGGCTTGGCTTCCGCCGTGCAGACCGGAGCATATGACGACGGCTTGCAAGAACTGAAAGTGATCGAAAAACAGGTACAAAGTCAGGCCAAGGGGACTTCGCCGCTGCTGCCATATGTGGTGTATCGCCGAATGGTGGCTGAGTATTCCTCTTCCGTGCAGCAAGCCAAAGGGAGCGCGGCTCAAGCCAAAGTTCAGGAAGATTGGAACAAGGACTTGCAGGACTTCGTTGAGAGATTCCCAAAAGGCGAAGACGCGCCCGATGCGATGATGCAGTTGGCGACCGGCTTAGAGTTCAGTGGCCGAGCCGGGGACGCTCGCAAATGGTTTAAGGAGTTGGCGGAGTCGCATCCGAAGTCATTGGCCGGTCGCAAGGCGGCGGGAGCGATCACGCGATTGGACTCGAAAGGGAAGCCGCTGCCGCTGTCATTCGCGGCACTCGACGGGGGCAAAGTCGAACTGCGCAGTTATCGAGGTAAAGCCGTGCTCGTGGTCTTTTGGGCGACGTGGTGCAAGCCCTGCTCCGAAGACTTGCCGAAGCTGCGTGAGTTCTACAAACAATATCGCAGCCAGGGCTTTGAGGTCATCGGAGTCAACCTCGACAGCCAGCAGAACCTCGTGAAGCCTTATCTCGCGAAAAACGAAATGACCTGGCCGCAGATATTTGAACCGGGTGGACTTGAGAGCTCGCCGAGTCTGGCGTTTGGTGTGATCTCGCTACCGACGATGTTCTTGGTCGATAAAGACGGCTTAGTCCACAGCCGCCCGGCGTCGATGGACGACGTGAAAATCTCGCTGCCCGAAGTGCTCGGCCTAAAGAAGCCCATGGCCAATGCGGGCGGGACGAAGAACTAAAACACGAACCCGAAACGATCGAGAAGGGCCACGGATGCTCCGCGCAAAAGACGATCTGGTGGCGTGGCACCCGGTGATGGGCGAAACGCAAGATCGCTGGCGATCTTTGCTGCTGCGAACCGGCATGGCGATGGCTGCCGTCGGAAGTTTCTACATCATTCGGTCAGGATATCTCGACAATCGGGCATTGCTGTTTTTCGGCGGGCTGGGTCTGGTGCTTGTTGTAGCGGCCGGCTGGTTGCGCCTGGAGTCCGGCCGTGTGAAAGACGTCGGCTGGATGGTTTGGCAGCGCTGTGCGGCGGCGCTCTTAATGTTCTCTATCATTGAGGCAGGCTATCGGCTTCCTGGGTTGCTGCCGAAGTCGTCGCAGAATCAGCCGAGTTCAATTTCGATCAAGGCGGTGACTTTCGCCGAGGCCCAAGGCGATCCGCATGCGTTTTCCGCATGGTGGAACATGTATTCGTCGGAATGGAAACGCCACGCCAAGTTGATTCAGACGTTCACTCCCGGCCAGCCGGTACCATACGTCTTCAAGCCGAACACGTCGCGACCGTTTCTTCAGGGAACGGTCTCGGTCAACAGCCTGGGATTGTGTGACCGTGAGATTCCGCTGGAGAAAGGTGGCAAATATCGCATCGTGGTGATGGGGTCGTCGCATTCCCAATGTCCGCCGATCAACGCGGGCGACACGCCGTGGCCGGCGAAGCTCGAGCAGTTGATTCGCCAGCGCGTTTCATCGGATCGCGAGATCGAAGTCCTCAACGCCGGTGCTGCATATTACACGATGGAAAACAACCTGCATCGTTTGCAAGATGTGGTTCTGCCGCTGAAGCCGGACATGATCATCACGTACTTCGGCTACAACGAATTTGAGCGTTTCCGCGAAACGTTTCGCTTGCCGCCGACGCCACCAAACCCCAAACCGCGAGCATCGCTGATGCTCGGCAAGCTGGACTGCCGATTTGCCAAATGGCTGGCGGAGGGCAGTTCGACCACAGAGCCGCTCGAAGATGTGGCCTCCATCGGCCCCCGGTTGACCCAGTGTTGGTTAGCCCGTGTCTATCAGGAATATCTGCGCATAGCGCGAGTTCAGGGAATCCAGCTCGTAGTCTGCAATTTCAATATGGCCGTCGATGACCGCAGCCCGGCCGAAGTGACTCGGTTCTATGAGCAGGGCTTTCCCAAGGTGAAATTCATGATCGCCGCCAACCGGCTCAATACGGCCATGCTGCCGTTGATTGTTCGACCGGAAACCGGTGCCCGGCTGATCAACGTTCAGGACGGCTTGAACGGCGTCTGGGACGACGAATACGTCGACCTAGTGCATCTCAGCGAATCCGGCAAAGCCCGCCTAGCGAATAACGTCTTCCAGGGAATCCTGGATCTGCTGCCACAGCGACCGCGCTTGGCGGATCGCCCCGAAACAACAACGTCGCGATTCTGAGGCCGCCGTGATTTTCAACTCGTTTGAATTCCTGCTGTTCATCGTCATTGTGCTGGCCCTGAATTGGGGGCCACTTCGGCGGTCGGTGCGCGGCCAGAATCTGATGCTGCTCATCGTCAGTTACATCTTCTACGGCTGGTGGGACTGGCGGTTTCTCAGTCTGCTGTTCATCAATTCCATGATCGACTATTTCTCGGCGCTGGCGCTGCAACGGTATCAGACGACCGGCGCGCGACGAGGCATTATCTTGATCAGCCTCGTTTCCAACCTGGGGATGTTGGGCTTCTTCAAATACTACAACTTCTTCGCCGATTCGATGGCCCGACTGTTGGGAACATTCGGCTTGGAAGCCGACTTGTTCACGCTGCAGGTCATCCTGCCGGTGGGCATCAGCTTCTACACGTTTCAGACATTGAGCTACACACTGGATGTCTATTACCGCAAGATGGACGCAGTCCGCGATCCGGTCGTGTTTCTGGCATATGTCAGCTTTTTCCCGCAACTCGTGGCCGGACCGATCGAGCGGGCCATCGATCTCTTGCCGCAGTTTCTGGTGCCTCGCACCGTGACGTGGCCGCTGATTCAAGACGGTTGCCGGCAGGCGTTGTGGGGATTGTTCAAGAAAATGGTTGTCGCCGATAGCGTGGCGTCGCACGTCGATTATGTCTTCCGGCATTGCGGCGAACTGGATGGCGCGAGCCTGGCGATCGGCGCGTTCTTCTTTTCCATGCAGATTTACGGCGATTTCTCCGGCTACACGGATGTCGCGATCGGCGTGGCGAAACTGATGGGATTTCAGCTCAGCCAGAATTTCGCCTATCCGTATTTCTCGCGGAACATCGCCGAATTCTGGCGGCGCTGGCACATGACTTTATCGACTTGGTTCCGCGATTACCTGTATATCCCGCTGGGCGGCAGCCGCATCAGCCGGCCACGTACCATTGTGAACATTCTAATCACGTTTACGCTCTGCGGTCTGTGGCACGGCGCGAATTGGACATTTGTTGTCTGGGGCTTCCTTAACGGCCTGATGTTCGTGCCGTTGATCCTGCTCAATCGTCATCAGGCGAACAAGGAGATTGTCGCGATTAACCGGCCGCTGCCGACCTGGTCGGACGCGTTCGGCATTCTTGGCACGCAGACATTTGTGCTCATCAGTTGGGTCTTCTTCCGGGCGGAGTCGCTGTCCCAGGTCAGGACGTATCTGTCCCGCATCGTGACGCATCCGTGGCTCGACCTCGATTACAACCGGTATACGGAAGGCCTCTGGCTGTGCTGTGGGCTGATGGCCATCGAATGGGTCCAGCGCCGGCAGGTGTTCGCGCTGGAGATCGGCCGCTGGCCACTGCTCGCCCGTTATGCCGCCTACATGGCCTTGCTGACGGCGATCATCGAACTCGGGAGTCGGATGCAGGTGCCGTTCATTTACTTCCAGTTTTGAAAGACAAGCATGGCGAAATTCACGGGAGCATGTGGACTTGCATCAGGTCGTGGCCAACGTCGGACCAGTTGGTGCTGGCGATCAGGACGATGCGGCTGCCGGATTGCAAGACGTGTTCGCGTTTGCCCCATTCGACGATGAACCGCAGCAGCCATTCATGACGTTCGACGGTTTGCGTGTCGGTTTCGACGGGGGTGACTCCCCAAAACAACGTCATGCGGCGAGCGATGTGCGGCTTGTCGGTGATGGCCACGATCGGCACGCTGACTCGTTGTTTGCTGAGGGCCATCGCGGTCCGTCCGGTGCGTGAGCCGACGGCGATCACGTTCGCCTTGAGATGTTCGGCCGCCGCGCCAGCACCCATCGTGACCGCTTCCGTGACGATCAACGCCCGTTGCCGATCCTGTCCGGGGTTGGTGCGGAATCGCGTCGATTCGATCAACTTCTCGGCCTCGCAAGCGACGCGGTTCATCATAGCGACGGCTTGAACCGGATAATCGCCGACCGCCGTTTCGCCGCTGAGCATCACCGCATCGGTCCCGTCGAGCACGGCGTTGGCCACGTCCGTGACTTCGGCTCGCGTCGGCAGTTCGTTGTGCTGCATGCTGTCGAGCATTTGCGTGGCGGTGATCACTGGGATGCGCTGCTCGTTGCACTGTCGAATGATTTGCTTTTGCAGAATTGGCACGCGAGCCAAATCGACTTCGACGCCGAGATCGCCGCGCGCGACCATGACGGCATCGGTCTCTTGCAGAATGGCGACGAGGTCGTTGACCGCTTCCAACTTTTCGATCTTGGCCACGATCAGCGGTGTGACCTTCGGCAGCGCGGCGGCGATCGTGTCGCGCAGCAGACGGACATCGGCTGCGGCTCGCACGAAACTCAGCCCGATGAAATCGAGATCGTGAGCCAAACCCCAAGCGAGGTCATCACGATCTTTTTCCGTGAGGCTCGGCGTGCTGAGCACGACGCCGGGCAAGTTGACTCCCTGCCGACTGCGGATTCGACCAGGACCGTCCACGATGCAGCGAACACAACCGGCCGCGGCATCTTGCTCCGTGACTTTCAACGACACGGTGCCGTCCGCCATCAAAATACGATCGCCCGGTCGAACATCGTCGATCAATTGCTCGTAGGTGCAGGTGAATCGCCCTGGCTGATCGCTTGATTCGCCGCGGACGAACTCGATGGTCGCGCCGAGTTGGCAATCGAAGTAATCGCCCGGCAGCGCGCCGAGCCGAATCTTCGGGCCGGACAAATCCCCCAAGATGCCGATCGGCCGCCGCACGTTGGCCGAGACTTGCCGGATCAGCGCCACAATCTCATGCAGCCAGTCGTGTTTCCCGTGAGCGAAGTTGAGCCGAAAAATATCGACCCCCGCCTCAACCAGCGCCGTGAGTTTTTCCAGCGACGCGCAGGCTGGGCCGATCGTGGCAATGATCTTCGTTTTCGACAGTCGAGATTCCGCATGAGCTGGTGTCATGCTGCGAGTTGTAGCCGCCAATAGCGAACGTCCCAAGGGAACAGCATGCGCCGCAAAACTACACCGGCCGCAAAATCTCTGCGGCCGTCAGTTCATCGGCACAGAGTTCCGCAAGACCCCGCTCCGCGATCAAGATTGAAAACGTTGCATGAACGCGGCGGGCGGACCGAGCGAGTTCTTGTTGCAGAGCCAGTAAGCGAGCCGAGTAGTCGGCAACCATCTTGTCGATGACCTGCAAATTCGCCTCTTCGCCCGTTTCCAGATCGACCAGCTTGCGTCCGCCCATCGGAGTCGGGCGAGCTTCCCAGGCGTTCAGAATTTGCAGAACCCACAGCACGCTGGCGTCACCGGCCAGTCGTCGCAGCAGCGCGTCGGGATCGTGCGGAAATAGAAAATCACTGATCACAATCCGGACCGTCTGTCGCTTGAGCGGTACTGCATGATCGGCCAGTGCCTCGCTCAATGAGCGGCGGCCGGTCATCGGGAATGTCGCCAAGCGGTCCAGCGACTCGAACGGTAACGACTCAATCGGAGTATTGTCTGTGACCGGCAGCAAAGCCGGTCGCCCGCCGAGACTCCCCGCCAGCAGTGTAAATAACGTCGCCAATTGCCGAGCCACTCGACTTTTGACAGGCTCGGAGCCAATCGTCTCACGAGTCGGATCGGCCGAGGTCATCGACTGGCTGCAATCGAGCACCACCTCCATTCGCGGGCTGATTTCTTCGCGATACAGTCGCACCATCAACGCATCGGTTCGAGCATACGCGGCCCAATCGAGATGCCGGATGTCGTCGCCCGGCTGATACTCGCGGTACTCCTGAAATTCGAGCGAACTTCCGGTTCCGCGTCCGAGCAATTCCCCCGATCGCCCCGACACCGGCACACGCGGCAATCCGAGTTGATACCGCGACACCGCCTGTTGAACTTCGGGATCGAATCGCATGTCCGGTCACTCCGCCGGTTGTAGCTTGAGGGTTTCGTCATCGCCGTCGGGGCCACTCGCTCGCGGTTGCCGGACTGGGGCAAGCGGTTCACGAAGCACTTCGACGATCCCGGCCACCATCGGCCGCAAATTGAAGAGCACGCCAAACGCCGCAGCGACGCAGATCACGAACGCTTCGTGTCCCATCAGTCCGCCCCAACCATTACTGACACGATCCAGCGTGTCGATCGGATTGGTCACGCGCAGCAGGTCGGTGACCCATTGAAACTTCTGATGATGAAACACTCCCGGTAAATACGGCACGATCAAGCCGACCGCGAACGCAATCAACGTGATGACTCGCGTGTGCATCGGCTTCACCTCGGACGAAGCCATTCGTAGCAGCCGCCCAAACGCCGCGCCGAGTCCCAGATACGCGACGACATACGACACCATCAGGAGCGTCCAAAAGCCAGGCCAGTCGTTCCAAAATCGGCCGGGGCCAAAGACCAGTGTCGCCATCACGGGGATCAACGCTAGGTGCAGCAGGGCGTACAAGAATCCGCGATTCCCACCGGGACAAAACGGGACTGCCAGAAAGCGCAACAGACCACCACGCGGGTAGCCACGACGCACGCGACGCGAAACGTAATCGACTTCGGATGATGAGAAGAATCCAATAATCGCACAATGAATCGCGCAGAACGTGCAGAAGACCGCATAGTCACCGGCGTGAAACATCGTCCTCCCGGAAAACCACTGAGCGGCCCACAAGGCCAGCCAATACAACACGAACTGTCCCGAACAAGCCAGCCGAATGCCGGTGCTCCGATTGTCGGATTCAAACGTCAGATGCGCGACGGCGATCTGCGTGAACAGGAAAAAATAAGACAACGCTCCGACCACAAAGCTGCCGGTTCCCATCCAAAAATCACGATCATCGAACGGGATCGTCCGATTCAAAAACTCCGCCGCAGTGACCAAAATCGCCCCGATGACCCACAACAATCCGCCAAACATCACCAGCGTGGCACCTCCTTGAACGTGTTTGCTTTGTGGCACGGCGGCCATCATCAAGGCCAGCATCGTCAACGTCAGCGCAATCACGATCGAGATCAGCAGTGCGAACACCACCAGCGCCAAATCGAAGCCTTGTAACATCGACGTGAACGCGATGAACGGCGCGATGGCCGAGTAATAAATGAAGACTTGCACCATCGCGCTCGACAGTTTGCCCCACACCAATTGCCGAGGGGACAGCGACGTGATGTTCAACAATTCCAGCGTCGTTTGTTCGCGTTCGACCAACAGGCCGCGATACGCCGTAAACGGCACGACAGCGAAGATCGCGAGCGCCAGTACGTCGTAATAGAAGATGAAAAAGCTCCGCCCGGCCGAGCCAAACTCCAATGCCTCACCCGCCATCAGCACGCCAAACACCGAGATCAGCCAGGATGCAATCAGCATCAACAAAAAAGTGACGATGAACTGCCGGCTTTTCAGCGCCTGCCGAGTCTCCTTCACCAGAATCGGATTCAGCCAGTCGCCCACCCGTTCCAGCCATTCGAGGCTGTTACTGATCGTGATGCTCATGGCGATTCTCCAAATCACTAACCCGAAACACCGGCAAGGGAGAAGGCTCCGACAGTCGTTGAATCCGAGCGATCGGTGACGTTCGCCCTCGCTGACGCTTCGGGTTAGCGTGTTTACTCCGCGACCGCTTCCAGTTTGATCGACGTCGGTTTGCCACCGGCGACCGACTTCAACGGAATTGTCCAACGAGACGTTTTCAGTTTGCAGACCCCGCCAACGCCATCGCGGCAGTACGAGTACGACACGGCCAGCGTGAACTTGCCGTCACCGGCTCCTTTCGTAAGCGGGATCGTGATGGTTGCGACATCGTCAGCAACTTCCGCCTGCATTCGAGTCTTGAGTTGATCAGCGTCGATCAAACCCTGCTCGCCAATCGCATTCAACTGGTAGGACACCGGCGCCTGTTTATTCAGTTTAAATCCCTTGGGCAATTTGAAACCAACTTCAAAGGCCAGTGGTTCGCCTGCGACCACGTTTTGTACCGGCAATTCATTCGGGCCTTTCGGATCATCGATGGCGGTGGCCAATTCCGGTGCTGGAGCGGGGGGTTGCAAACCGTTGATCTTCAACTCATTCGCCGCGCCGGATTTCAGATTCACAACCAGCACGCGGTGATTGTTCGTGTCCGCCACATACAAGTTCCCTTTGGCGATGCTCATGCCAGACGGTTCGGACAACTGCACCGGCGTGAGGCCATTCCCCGACTTGCCGTTCCCGATGAACGTTGTGACCGCTCCTTCCGACACCTTCTTGATCTTGTGGTTATAGGTGTCTGCCACGAAGACCGAGTCGCCCGCCGCCAGTACATCGAGCGGATGCTGAAGCCGCGATTCCTTGCTGGTCCCATCTACATCGCCGAATGCAAACAGCGACTGTCCATGCGGCAAGTCATGCGTCCCGGCGATTGTCGTCACGTCCCCTTTGCTCAGGTCGATCTTGCGAACAGCCGAGCCTTCGCTGTCAGCGACAAACAGCGCTTCACCGTTGCTGCTGATCCCCGACGGTTGTGCAAACGCAGACATCGCCAACGATCCGTCTTGAATGTCTTCGCGTCCCGTTCCGGCAAACACGTGGATATCATCCGAGCCAAGCTCATGCGACCAAATCTGATGCGGCCCGGCCATCGCAATGTGCAGCTTGCCATCCACGACGCTGATCGCCCAGGGGCTGTTGAGAGCCGTTTTCAGCAGCGGCCCGCCCGGATCTCGAGAATGCGACTGCTGTCCCGTCCCGGCCAAACGGCTGACTCGCTTCGTCTTCAAGTCCACGACTCGTAGCAGATGATTTTCCGTGTCGGAGACGTACAACTGGTCTCCGACCAGTGCACATCCTTGAGGCCGGAAGAAAGTCGCCTTCGTGTAAGTTCCGTCTTCCGATCCAGCTGTACCTCGGCCAATCACATCCAACAACTTGCCATCGAGCGTCGTGATCACAATCCGATTGTGATTGCTGTCCGAAATGAACAGCCGGTTGGAGGCTTCATCCGCCAAAACTTTTCCTGGAAACCGCAACGCTCCGGGTTTCACACGCTCACGCTCCAAATCAAATCGAACCGGCGTTTCGTCGAGCGTTCCTTTAGCTTTGTGATACGCGATGACACGACCCACGATTTCATCCAGCGGCTCGCGATTTCCCTCGCCAGACAGGTAGCCGCAGTAATATCCCTCTGGGTCTACAAGTACGAGCGTTGGCCACGCCCGGACGCCGAGGTTCTTCCAGATTTTCATGTCGGCGTCATTCACCACCGGATGCTCGATCTCGTATCGCAGCACCGCCCGGCGAATGTTCTCAGAATCCTTCTCGTTGTCGAACTTCGCCGAATGCACCCCGATGACGACCAACTCCTTCGGATACTTCTGTTCGAGAAACTTCAAGTCCGGCAGGATGTGCATGCAGTTGATGCAGCAATACGTCCAAAAGTCGATCAGTACGACTTTGCCGCGCACGTCCGCCAGAGAAATCTCGCCTCCACAATTAAGCCACTCGACGCCACCGCTCAATTCGCCGCCATCCAGTTTGAATCGCTTTGGAAAGGGGTTTTCGACACCTTTCGGATCGTCGGCTGCTTTGTCGTCATCTTTGCTCGCCGCATTCTTCTTACTGGACTTGTCGGATTTCCCCGTCTCCGAATTTGGTTCTTCGGCTTGTAGCTCCGCATCCATTCTCATCACCGGAACCGGATGCCAAAAGTTGCCTCGATAAATCCCGGCCACAACCAAGACCAAGATCAGAAAACCGAGGATCGGCCCACCAAATCGGGACTTGCCACAAGTTTCGGACACTGGGCGATTGGCGATTTGATCCGACATCAGGAACTCCTTGAACGACTGCGAAAACATATTTCGAAACCGGCTCTCCCCGACAGCATCCAGCCCGACCGGTAAATCGTCAAGCGATCAAAAACGTGGAACGGGGGGCTCGCAGGTCCTATTGGCTGAAACCGAAGCGAGGGAAGACGAGTCCGTTGCCAATCAGTAAGCTCATTGCCAAGAGGAGCCAGCTTGTGGATATCGTCGGACTCGGAACGGACATTGTCGAAGTGCCGCGGATCGCCAAGATGATTGAGCGTCACGGTGAGTCGTTCTTACAGCGTGTGTTTACGGCCTATGAGATCGCTTATTGCCAGCAGCGAAAGCTCGACGCCGAACCATTCGCGGGTCGCTGGGCGGCGAAGGAAGCCGTCATGAAAGTCCTGGGGACCGGCTTCGTTCAGGGTGCCCATTTCCCGGAAATCGAAGTTCTCGCCGAAGCTTCGGGGCGGCCGCGAGTCGTGTTACGCGGCGCGACTGCCGAGTTGGCTCGGACCTTGGGAATCGACGACATCTTGATCACAATCTCACACTGCCGAGCCTACGCCACCGCGACTGCGATCGGAGTTAGGAGTTCATCGTAAAATTGTCGCCGGATGAACGCGGAAAAGTCGAATTCACTTGTCGATCCACTTCCTAGAGGGATGCCGTCCTAAACGCTCGATTCCAATGCTTGACCTTCAACTACGGAGCCTCACGGCACTGCCTGCGTGGCGTCTTGTGGCGAGTTCACGTCGCCAGCCAGGAATTTCAGATTTTGATCGCGCAGTCGTGCAGCCGCATCGTCGTACAGGAACGGCAAGAACACATAACGCTTGCCGCGAGTCACCGGGGTGGCTTCGTGCAGCATCGAGCAGGAAAATACGACCGCGCCGCCGGCCGGTGGCGAAAACAGTTGGCGACCGTATTCGGGAAACCAAACGTAGCCGCCGTCGAACTCGCCCGTATTGAGAACCAACGAGACTGCGAACTTGCGATGCGCTGTTCCCTTCGTCGTATTGTCGCGATGTGCTCGGAAGTGCGCCCCTTGAGCACTGTCGTAACATGACACGATGTATCGCTCCATTCGGCTCGCTTGGAATTGAGTGGCTCGTTGCAACTCCGGAATTAGCCGGTCGTGGATTCGGACCATACAGGATTTGCGGACTTGCTCGTCAAGAATTTCATAATCCTGCCGTCGCTTGTGGCCGTGGTCGTACATGCCGACGGTCTTGCCATTGATCTCGCGCATAAAACCCGATTCCTTGCCGCCGTTGCGTTCGTATAAGTCGATCAACATTCGGCAGAATTCCGGCTCGAATAGGTTGGGCACGATCAGCACAGGAGCTTGCACCGTCGCCACAGTCGGATTTCCGAGCTGTGGCAAGGAATTGATCAACCTCAACAATCGCGAGACATGTGTGGCGGGATCATCGAACGACAGTGTGGCCAATGTTCGCAATCGGGTGTCGAGCACGACTGTGTGTGGCATGTACCGTTCGCCACCGGTTTGCTGATCGCGTTGCACGGCTCCGTATTCCCGGCTGATCGCCTGGTCGAAATCCCAGAAATAGCGAATCCCTGGCAGTTGCTCCTGCACGCGAGCTTGCTGTTGATCGAGCGGATCGGTCGTGACACCGAAGAACGTGACCGATTCGTCATCAAATCGCTGCCGATTCGCCTGCACCAACTCGGCCAGGATGCGTTGGCTGTCCGCACGGCCAGCCGATTGAAGGAACATCAGCACGATGTACCGGCCCGCGACAGTGTCAAAGTGAAATGTCGGATTCGCTGTGCAAGCGGCCGTGAACCACGGAGCCGGCTCACCTAATTGCAACGGACGGGTACGCATCGGACAGCCTCATGCCACGAGAGAGATCACGGGAAACTACTTCACCACACTCCGTGCGGTAAACCCCGCTCTCCAACGCGCCCGCTCAAAGAATAATTATTCCGGGATCGGCCAATTCAAGCCTGAGGTGAAGCCACCGTCGACTCGGATCACCTGTCCCGTCAGGAACGCGGCGGCGGGCGAGGCGAGAAAGATTGCGGTGCCGACAAGGTCGGCCACTTCGCCAAGCCGCCTCAGTGGAGTGTTCACTTCACCCCAAGTCCGCATGGTCGGATCGGACCAAAGCTTCTGTGTGAGATCGGTCAGTATAAAACCGGGAGCCAGCGCGTTGACTCGAACGCCGCGCGGCCCCCATTCGGTAGCCAAACCGCGAGACATCGCCGAGATGCCGAACTTGCTCATCGCATACGGGGTCACATTCTTTAACGGCGAGAAGGTATTCAATGAGTCGATGTGAATTTGCGATCCGGAACCCGCCGCCAGCATCACCTTGCCAGCCTCAACCGCCATCCAAAATGCTCCGCGAAGATTGATGTCCAGAATGAAATCGAACTCTTCGATTGTGTAGGTCTCAGCCGGTTTGCGTTTGTTGACTCCAGCCACATTCAGCAGCACGTCGATCCGGCCAAACTCCTGACAAACTTGGCTAACGCAGCGCCGAATGTCTTCCGGCTGAGCGGCATCACACACGATCGGAACGACGCGATTATCTGGTTGGCTGATTTCCGTCGCGGTCTGTTCCAACGTCGTCGTGTCACGTCCAGTGATGATGACTCGCGCACCACGTTCCGCGAACCCTTGAGCCAGCGCTCGGCCGATGCCGCGGCTACCACCAGAAACCAAGGTCACATTGTCGGCCACAGAAAAAAGCGGATCGAGCAACATCGACGTCAATTTCCTGAATTGCGGTGCGACGCTTCGCGTCGCGTCGCAATTCACGACGCGGAACATCGTGCCACATTCACTGGGTTACTCGTTTCGCAACGTGATTCCGATTTCTTGCAACTTCTGGCGGATTTCATTAAGCGAGGTCACGCCGAAATTGCGGACGGACAAAAGTTCGTCAGCTGACTTGGCCACCAATTCACCAATGGAGGAAATTTGCAATCGGGAAAGACACTTTCGAGACCGTACAGTCAGGTTCAATTCGCCGACGGACATCTCCATCTTTTGCCGAATCTCTGGCGCCAAGTCTTCGCGAGTGGGCGTTGGAGCGACGGGCTTGGTCTGCATCAACGATTGGCCAACCGTCAGTGCCTTCGAGGTCATCATTTCGCGAACTTCCTTCAGCGATGTCTCGCCAAAGTTCTTGTTCGCCAACAGCTCCGCTTCCGTGATACGAGTCAGATCGCCCAGCGAGTGAATTCCCGCACGATCCAAACAATTGCGGCTGCGAGCCGAAAGCTCGAAGTCGGAGATTGGGACTTGCAACACCGCTTCGAGTTCGCGATTGAGTCGAGCCGTGACTTCGTCAATGAACATGTCGCCGGCCGCTTCGACGTCCTTCAAGTATAGCCGAGCTCGTTCGTTCGTCGGATCAAATTCGAGCGCACGTCGGAAACAGAACGCCGCCGGAGCGTACATTTCTTGATCTTCGTACAGCAGGCCCAGATTGATGAGCGCGCCCAAATAATAGGGCGGCTTCGACAACGACCGTTCGTACAACTTGATCGCGTCGTCGTCGTTACCCAATTGGTTGTTCAAATTGGCCAACCGGAACAACGCGCCGGTGTGATGCGGGTCCATATCCACGGCCCGCTCGAAATATTCGATCGCCCCGAATGTGTCGCTACGTTCGGCCAGAATGCAGCCCATTTGAAACGAATACTCGGCTCGCGTGGCCCCCTGCCGAGCGGTACTGCGAATGACCTGTTCGGCCTCTTCTAATCGGCCCGCTTGGCGAATCGCTCCAGCTCGAAGCAAAGTACAATCGGTGCCGTCCCAGCCTTGTGAACCTGCTTGTTCGAACTTTTCGGCGGCTTCATCGAAGCGGCCCAACGAAGCCAGCGCTTGCGCCAGGTAATACGACGCCGTTGCGTCACCGCTCACTTTGGCGAGATTCTCGACCGCCTGATTATGCCGTGCCAACAGGTAGGTGCTAATCCCCAAAGCCATGTGATTTCGCTTGCCACCCTCGCCGTCGGCGACAGTGTTGAGCAACTCAGCCACCGCTTGACGAACATCGCCCACTTGCGAACCGGCGATCGCGGCGCGGATTAGTTTGGCATGCTCGTGGCCAAACGGATTGGCCTCCAACACGATTTGACGAACTTCAATTAATGGACGTGGAGTCAAGACATTTTCCGCGCGAGGTTTTGTGGGCGTGAGTGTTGACATGAAAAGCTCATTCTTCAGGAACGTAGGGCAACAGCGCCATAAACCGAGCTCGCAGAACGGCTTCGCGGACTGCTCGCTGATACTTGGCACAACTTCCCGTGCGACGCCGACCAATGACCGTCGAGGTTCGGCTGACCATCAAACGCAAAGTCTTGAGGTCTTTAAAGTCCACATAAATCGGGCGCGGCGGACTGTCGCAGCCGTCTGGGCAGAAACGGCACGTTAGCTTTTTCTTCAGCCGCGATTTCTTTTTACGGCGCTTCTTGATTTCCGATGTCGTCATCCTGGTCATGCAGTAGCCACCTTCAACTCAGAGTGTCCCGAACGAAAGGGCCAGATTATGATGCCCCTCTTCGCTGGTTGCAACCCAACCGACAACGGTTATTTCGATTCGACGAGGTATGACAGATTTCCTGGCAGTGATCTGCCGGAACGCGTTAGCGTCCGGTATTAGCAATCCCGAACCGGGGCTAGCGTGTTGCGGCCAATGGAGTTGCCAGAAGGAGCAATTATGTCGAGTTCACAGCGTTCCGCCGGTTCTGCTCAGACTTTCGCCGCGTCGGCGATTCCCTCAATGCCCTCGGAGCAAACTTCGGTTCTGATCTTCGGGGCTTCCGGGGATTTGACCGCTCGCAAGCTGATGCCGGCGCTGTTTCTGCTGGCTCGCAAGCAGTACCTCGCGGAGCAGATCCCGATCATCGGGGTCGCTCGGCGTGACAAGACTGACGAGGAATTTCGAACCGAACTCCGCGATTCAATCGCGAAAAGCGTGCGCGGCGGAATCACCGATGATGAATGGCAGGCGTTTGCCCGGAGGCTGCATTACGTTCGCGCTAATCTGGATGAATCCGCCGACTTCAGTTCGCTCCGCGCTTCGATCGAATGGATTGAGCAATCGTGCGGCGGTTCGGGCGGGCGGACGCGAGTCATCTATCTTGCCACTGATCCGAAATTATTTTTGCCGGCGGTCGAATCGCTCAGTCGAGCCGGCATGATCCCCACCGTCGATGCCCCGGAACGGCTGCGGATCGTTTTTGAAAAACCGTTCGGCCACAATTTGCAGTCGGCCAAGCAGATCACAGACACGCTCAGCCGGCTGCTTCGCGAAGATCAGATTTATAGGATCGACCACTATCTCGGCAAAGAGACGGTTCAAAACATCTTACTGTTCCGTTTCGGCAATTCGATCTTCGAGCCGCTGCTGAGCCGGATGCATGTTGATCATGTGCAGATCACAGTGGCCGAGTCGCAAGGGATCGAAGCCGGACGTGGCGGCTATTACGACAAGTCGGGGGCGTTGCGTGACGTCTTGCAGAATCATGTGCTGCAACTGCTCTGCCTGATCGCGATGGAACCGCCAGCGAGATTTCAAGCGGATGCGATTCGGGACGAGAAGCTGAAAGTTCTACAATGCCTCGCGCCGGGCGATGCGGAATCGATTGCGAATTGGGCCGTCCCCGGACAGTTCACCGCCAATGAGGTCAACGGCAAGCCCGCCCCCGGATATCTGAACGAAGAGCGTATTCCGCCCGACTCGCGGCGTGAGACGTTCGTGGCGATGCAGGCTCAGATCGACAATTGGCGCTGGGCTGGCGTCCCGTTTTATTTGCGAACCGGCAAGCGGCTGCCGGAGCGAATCTCCGAAATCGCGATTCAATTCAAACAGCCACCTTTGAATCTGTTCAGCACAGTCGAATGCGAGGGCGACATGTGCCAGTTCGTCGCCGCTCAGCCAAATACGCTCGTCATCCGCATTCAGCCCAGCGAGGCGATTTTGCTTTCTGTTTCGTCGAAGCGACCAGGCATGCAGTATCAGATTCATCCGGTGACGATGGACTTCCAGTTTGACGAAGCGTTTGGCGGCGAGTTGCCGGAAGCTTACGAGCGATTGTTGCTGGATGTGCTGCGCGGTGACTCGACGCTGTTCACTCGCAGCGACGAACTGGAAGAAGCGTGGCGATTCGTGGATCCGGTGCTTGAATACTGGGAATCGTCCGCGATCAAACCAGAACCGTATGCCGCCGGCACTTGGGGCCCAGCGCGCGCGGATCAACTTCTCGCCGCCACCGGCCGCAAATGGCGAAAGCCGACGGTTGGCGATGTGCCCAAATGAGTTTGCATTTCATTCGTCGTCCCCCCTTGCTTCACTGGACTTCGAATAAGTCCGACGACTGAAGGGAGACGACGAATGAACGATGAAGTTGCCTGAAGCCAACAGACCGGTGTGATCGTTGTGATCGGAACAGCAACTCACTTCACAATGGCGGTCTTCGCTCGCCGGCTTGAGTTTGATCGCGTGGCAAGCGGATGATGTGCGCAACGAAACAGAGTTCGCTTGGCAGTGTTTGATCGCGACCGCGTTGATGAATGCGATTAGGCTCAGGCTTTGATTTTCCGTTCTTCGGGATGATGACTGAACATGTCCGACTTTTTGGCTCTCGATTGGGAACATCGGCAAGTTTGCGGACTCGACGCGGAGGTGTCGGCGGACGGGGTCGTCGTGCGGCAGGCGTTTGTGCTCGACTGGCCGGATGGGAAGTCGCCGGATGTCGATGTGCCGGCAGCGGGGAGTTGGCTAGTTGAGCAGTTTCAGAAGTTGGGCCTGACTCCGAAACCGGTGCTCGTCACGGTACCGCGTGAAGATGCCGTGGTGCGAGTGATCGAAGTTCCGAACGTGTCGGACAGCGAACTTCCCGACGTCGTCAAGTATCAAGCGGCGTCGAAGTCCGCGCGATCGCTCGACACGATGTTGCTCGATTTCCTGCCGCTGCCGACGCGGCCTGGCATTGCTGGTCGCGAGGTACTAGTCGCCACGATTGGGAAGGAAGTGGTCGACGCCATGCGGCTAGTGCTGTCTCGCACCGGCTGCGAACTAGCTGGGATTAGTCTCACTGCCCCCGCGCTGGTTGAACTCGTGGCTCGCTGTGAAAAGACCGAGCCACCACTCGACCCGCAAGGGACGGAGTTGACGATCATCATTCACGGACAGCGTGTCGAGATCGCGTTCTTGCGACAACGGTCGCTGTTGCTGACTCACTCGGCCCGGCTGCCAGATGACGCGACAGACGCTGATCGGCAGCGGCAGGCGGTTGTCGCGGAAGTGAACCGCAGCCTCGTTGCGCTGAAACGCCAGTTCGAGGATGCCAGCGTTTCGCGAACTTGGATTTGGGGCGATGCCGAAAGCTGTCGGCAACTCGGCGAAGTGATCGGAAAGCGATTTCATTGTGCGGTCAATGTCGCCGACCCGCTGAAATCGCCTGGCATCACAGCGATCGGAATCAACAATGTCGGCTCTCATGCGTTGTTCACAGGCCCGGCTGGATTGTTGCTCAGTCAAGCGGGCAAGCTGACCGAATCGCTCGACTTTTTGCATCCACGCCAGCCGGTTGTGCCGAAAGATTTTCGTCGGCTGTACGGCCTGTCCGCCGCCGCCGCCGCCGTGGTGATCTTCGGATCAGCGTTTTGGATACGCTCGGTGAAAGTCAACAATCGAAGCGAGGATGCTCGCAAAGCTCAGGCGGCGGCAACGGACATCACCGATCAATTAAGGATGAGCAAATCGGCCGTCGAGGCGGCGGACATCGTCCAAAAATGGAATAGCCCGCACGCCTCGTGGCTGGACCGGCTGAGTGAACTGACGACCGTCAATGAGAGCACGGAGCGTCGATACTTTAGCAAACTCACGATGCAGTCGGTGGCCGGAGTGAATGGCGAGATCATCGGCAATTGCTTCGCGAAAGACCGCGACGACGTGGAAGATTTGAGCATCAAACTGTCCGCGCGGCCAGGTATTGTCGTGCCGGTTCCGGAGCCGAAGGGTAAAGGAAGCGACGGCGACTACACGGCTCGTTTCGACTTAAAAATCACTTGGCGACCGGTCGAAGCCAAAGCCGCCAAGATCACTCCGCCGGAAAAAAAGTGAACGACATCACAACGAGCTTTCCATGACAAACTTGTCCAACTTGCAACATCGTGAACGACTTTTGATCGGTGGATTTGCCGGTGTGATCGGCGCGTTCGTGATCGTGCCGTGGTTGTGGTCGTGGTTTACCGGGCCAATCGACAATGCTCAGGCAGCGCTGGACTTGGCGAGTGGCAAGCTCACGAAAGCTCAAGACGACTTGATCGGGACACGAAAAAAACAAGCGTCGCTGAAGACTTGGAAGAGCCGCAGCCTTTCGCCTCAGATTCAAGAAGCGGGCCGGCAATATCAACAGTGGATCACCGACTTGGCCGAGGAATCCGCGCAGTTTTCGCAACTGCAGGTCACAGCCGAGCCGTCGCCATCCGGAAAAAAGAGCGTCTTCAACTCGGTCAAACTGCGAGTCAAAGCGGAAGCGACGTTGGCTCAAGTGCGGCTGTTTCTGTTTCGGTTTTCACAGGCGGACTTGATGCACGCGGTTACGTCGTTGTCACTCGAAAGCCCTGCGACATCCGGCAATCCGCTGCTTTCCGTCAACATGCAAATCGAGGCACTGTCGTTCCCGGACGCCGCACCACGCGGGCCAACCGTCTTCACGCGAACGAAAGTCGCTGAAAAAAAGTGGAAGAGCGGAGCCGAACAACTGCCGCTACAAGTTCAGAGCAACGAGAAATTCCCAGCGAAGACTCCGTTCATTGTCCGAATCGGAAAACATTACTTCGATGTTGTCGACCGAGACGGCTTGAAATGGGCAATCAAACCGGAAGCCAATTTTGCCGCGACCTCGCCGTCGCCGATTGAGTTAGTCGAAGATCAAACGGTCGAACTGGTGCAGATTCATCCCGACTTCGCCAATCGCACGTTGGCAGACTTCGATCCGATCCTGAAGCAAAACCTGTTTCTCAAGCCGGTGCCGTATGCTCCGAAATTGGATTTTTCCGGCCCGACATCGGTCTCTCTCGGCGGCTCGTTGAATCTGACGTGCCAAGCAAGCGGTTTCGATCTGTCAATCGGCGCTCCAAGTTTTTCATTGTTCGGCGAGCAACCGAAAGGGATGTCTTTCGATGCCGGCACCGGAAAACTGACCTGGAAACCCGATAACGAACAGCCGCTGGGGGACATCAATTTGAAAGTGACCGCGAACGCACCTGGCTTGAAAGAACCGCTGACGAAACCGCTCACGCTGTCGCTGAAGCAAACGAACAAGTCGCCGACGATCGAGCGGATCGGCGATCGACACGCGGTGCTCGGCAAGGAATTCAAACTGACGATCAAGGCGACTGACGAAGACTCCGATCTGAAGTCGCTGAAGTTTTCGCTCGGCGGCAGTGCTCCGGCCGGAGCCAAAATCGACGCGACTTCGGGTGAGCTGACTTGGACGCCAGCCGACGCAACCATCCCTGGCCCAGTCAAAGTCACCGTGCAAGTCGCCGACAACGGCAACCCGCCCGCGACCGCGTCGCAGGAATTCACAATCAACGTCGGCGACGACTTGGCTCAATTCACGGAACTAACCAGCATCATCGAAGTGGACGGTCGCCGCGAGTTCTGGCTGTCGGATAAGTCGACGAACAAACTTTTGAAACTGCACGAAGGCGAAACGCTCAAGTATGCCGATATCGAAGCCAAGGTCGCCCGCATCGACCGCCGATTCGTGCTGCTCGAAAAAGAGGACGCCCAATGGCGACTCAACCTCGGCGAGAACCTTAAGAGCCTAAAAAAGCTGGAATAGGCCAAGCGGTTAGGTCGAACCGGAAAGGCACATCAAAAACGCCACCAAGATTCGTCTCATCGACGAGCCTCCAGGAACGAGAAAGTTACGTCTGAGGTTCCGCACGGACGCCGCCGAGTCACGACTTTTTCTTGGCCTTCTTCGTGGGCGGGTTGGGCGGCTGTGGTTCGCCGTCGAATGGTTGGTTGCCATACGCAGCGCGCGGCGGATCGCCGGTTTCTCGGACTTCTTTCCGCAGACGCTCGACTTCGGCGTGCAGTTCTTTCACGGTCGCCACATAGGCGGGATCCGAATAAAAATTCTTGACCTCCAGTGGGTCTTTCTCGCGATCGAGTAGCTCCCAATCGTTGACGTCCGGTTTGTAGTAATGCACCAGCTTGAAACGGTCGGTGATGACTCCGTAATGGGGCCGCACGCGATGTGGCACCGGGAACTCGTAGTAGTGGTAGTACAGACTCTTGCGCCAATCGGCCGGCGTTTCGCCTTTGCACAGCGGGACGAGACTGCGGCCTTGCATGTCGGCGGGAACCGTCGCGCCCGCGATGTCGAGGAATGTCTCGGAGAAATCGAGCAGCGAGACAATGTTGTTGTTTACGCTCCCCGGCTTGGTAACTCCTGGCCAGCGCACCATCAGCGGGCTGCGTAGCGATTCCTCGAAGATCCAACGCTTGTCGAACCAGCCGTGCTCGCCGAGAAAAAAGCCTTGGTCGGACGAACAAACGACGACCGTATTTTCGGCGAGTCCCTCTTTTTCCAAGAACTCCAGCAGTCGCCCGACGTTCTCATCCACCCCCTTCACACACGCGAGGTAGTCGTGCATGTAGCGGTTGTAGCGCCAACGAATCAGTTCGTTGCCCTTGAGATTCGCTTTGCGGAACGCCTCGTTGCGCGGTTCGTAGTAGGCGTTCCATTCCTTGAGCTGTTCCTCGTTCATGTTCGGTGCGGGACGCAGCTTCGCGTCGAGCTCCGTGAACGTGCGGTCGAGGCCCATGTCATGATCGCTGATCGCCTTGCTCCGGCCAGCGAAGTCGTCAAACAACGTTTCAGGCTCGGGGTATTTGCGATCCTTGTCCCAACCGAGATGCCGTAGCGCCGGAGCCCATTCGCGGTGCGGAGCCTTGTGTTGGCTCATCAGTACGAACGGTTTCGACTTGTCGCGGTTCTTCAGCCACTCGATCGACAAGTCGGTGATGATGTCGGTCGTGTAGCCAGTGTGCTTGACTTGCTCGCCGTTCTTGATCATCGGCGGGTTGTAGTACAGCCCCTGTCCGGGCAGGATGTGCCAGTGATCGAAGCCGGTCGGATCGCTGTTCAGATGCCACTTACCGATGACCGCCGTCGAGTACCCCACCGCTTGCAGCAGTTTGGGAAAAGTCTGCTGGCTGGGATCGAAGCGGCTGTTGCTGTTGTTGTAGAAGCCGTTCAGATGTGAATACTTCCCGGTCAGGATCGTGGCCCGGCTCGGCCCGCAGATCGAGTTCGTCACCAGGCACCGATCAAACCGCATCCCTTCGCGAGCGATCCGGTCCATGTGCGGCGTTTCCAGCAACCGCCGCTTCTCACCGTACGCGCTCACCGCTTGGCAGGTAAGATCATCCGAGAAGATGAAGACAATGTTGGGCCGTGACTTGGTTTCGGCACTTGCGGCCGAAGAAGACGACACCACAACCAGTAATCCGACCAGCACAGCACTCAGGACAAGTCCAAGCGGCTTCATCGTTGTCTCCCAGCATTCGTGAAGTGTTTCCTAGGGATGTCGAATCTAGCAAACGGCTAACTCAATGCCCACGACGCGGCTCGTATTGAGTCTTACCGGGTGTGACAAAAAGTAGGAAACGAAGATTCTTTGGCATCTCAAGCCACAAAGTGATTTGCGTTGTGCCCGAATGTGCGAGATCTGAGAGTGCGGCCATCAATAACGCCTCTTGAAGTTGTTTACGGATGTAAATAAAAGGCAGCCGCGAACACGCAAGAGGCGCGCATGTCTGACACAGTCGAACTTTCCGATGCCGAGTGGCAGGTCATGAACTTGGTCTGGGACCGCCAGCCGATCATGGCTCAGGATGTCATCGGAGCTCTGGCTGAGCCGTGCTGTTGGTCTCCGGCCACCGTTCGCACGATGTTGCATCGGTTGGTGAAGAAGGAGGCGCTGCAATTCACCCCCGAAGGGAATCGCTACTGGTATCGAGCGGCCGTTCGTCGAGCGGATTGTGTCCGTCGGGCGGCTCGGTCGTTTCTCGATCGCGTGTTTGATGGCGAGGCGGCTCCCTTGCTGGCTCATTTCGTCCGCACCGCGCGGTTTTCCTCCGAGGAGTTGGCACAACTCCGCACTCTCTTGGATCAACAGGAGCGATAGACATGGATGTCATCGAGTTTGGACTGCTCGCAGTGGTCAGAGCGACGTTCGCGGCGGTTCCCGTCTTTCTGCTGGTGTTGGCGACAACGGGACTGGGCCGTAAGTGGCTGGCTCCTTGGGCGCGGCAGACGCTTTGGTCGCTGGTGCTGATTCGGTTGGTACTGCCGATCAGCGTCGTCAGTCCGGCCAGTTTGCAACCCGGAGCATTGTGGTTGTGGAATCTTTCTGCCGAAGGCGTTGAGCTGTCGAATCGCGAACAAGTACTCAACGCGTTCGAACCGATGGACGGTGCCGAAGTGCAGTACCTGCCCGCCACTCAGCCTTCTCCCGACGAAGAGTTCGTCATCGTCCCCGCAGCTCCTGACTCGAATTGGGCCGAGGTTGTGTTCACGGCGATCCTGCCGATCGTGGTCCTGGCCGGAATGTTGTTGGTCGCGGTTTGGACAATCATCACAACAGTTCGACTCCGTCGTTGGGTGCGAAGTGGAACCGAGTGTCAGCAAGCCGATTGGCTCGCGTTGTTGGCGGAAGGCCAACGGTTGTTTGGAGTCAAAGGGGGAGTGACGTTGTTGACGATTCCCAAGCTGACGAGTCCCGCGACCTGCGGTTGGTGGCGGCCGGCGATTCTGTTGCCCGAGGACGCGGCCACCTGGTCAATGACCGAGTTGCGTCATGTCCTGTGGCACGAGTTGGCTCACATTCGTCGGCACGATGTCGCGTCCAACTGGGGGCTGGCGCTGGTGCGAGTGCTGCACTGGTGGAATCCGATGTTCTGGTGGGCTCAGCGTTCATGGCTGTCCGAGCGGGAGCTCGCGTGCGACGCCTTGGTCTTGCGGCATCTCGACGATTCCAATCCCAGCGAGTATGGGAAAACGATTCTTCGATTCCTGGAACGATTGACCCGCGGCGACCGTGATCTGTCGATATCGGTCGCGCCAGGCTTCGTGCTGTTTCTCGGGCGAACGCGCGCCGTTCGGCGGCGCTTGGAACAACTCTCGTCGCTCGCTCGGCCCGAGGGTGCTTGGCGACGCCGGATCGCGTTGGCGGTCATCGCGATGCTCGGACTTTCGAGCCTAACCGATGCCGCTCGGCATGAGCCGCAGCAGCCATTGACCACCGAAGTCGAACTCCCCGAAGGGACGACTTGGAACTACGTCACGTTCGATGATCCCGATCACGATGCACCTCGGACGGTCATTGTCTACGACCTTTCCGAGACGATCACCCGCTTGCGCGAAGAAGACCCCAGCTTGACGATTGAGTCGGGCGTCAATGCGTTGCGGCAGGATCTTCAGGGCATGCTGTGTACCGATCCCATGACTGGCGCACCGCTGCCGAATCATCCGGCATCAACCTGCGTTGTGAAGGACAACCAGTTGGTTGTCAACGCGACAACGGCTCAGCAGGACGCTGTCCGGAAACTCTTGAATCAATGGAACAAACATGGTCAACGGCAGGTGTCCATTGACGTGAAGTTGCTGACCATCGCCATGTCGCTGAAAGATCTACCGGGATCGGGCGGAGTCGTTTTGAATGTCGGTCAACAGCCAGATCCAAACTTCAATGCGTTCGCCTCGGATGCCTGGAGCCAGCACAGCGTTCCGGCATTTATTCAGAAGCTCAATCCCGAAGAGACGACGAGTTTCGTGCAACGTCAGCAAGCGGATCGGCGAAGCAATGTCGTGAGTGCTCCCAAAATTACGATCTTCGATGGCCTGGCTGCCACAATTCAATGCGGTGGCAGGCGTCCCTTTGTGACGGGACTCCGATCACGCGACGACGGCAGTTATGAACCACAAATCTCGATCGTCGTGGACGGCTACCGTCTCCACCTGCGATCGCAACTCTCCGACGACCAAAAGGCCACGCAGCTTCACATTCAATTCCAACAATCAGAGATTCTCGACGTCGAGGTGTTCACCGTTCAAACCAAAGGCAAATCGGCGAGCGTTCAGATTCCACATGTCTCCCGCTCCGTCGTGACCTCGACCAACTCCATCCCACTGGGCCACACGCTGCTCATCGCCCCACTTCGCCGCGACTCGCATGGAAACCTCCACGTCTGCCTGATTCGTCCCGAATTGGTTCAATGATGGCATCGGACGTAGCGACTCATCGCAGCCTGTTTCACTTCGAGAAGGTATTGCGACTGTGTTCCTCAGCTAAGCGGCACGCTATTTCGGTGATGCGCCGGGCGGCGTGAGAGGTACGATGACGTGGAGGATTAGCGAATCGCGTTGCTCGATCACCGGCGTCACTTGAGGGCCTTCGCCATCGTTATGCCAGACTTGGTAGCCATCAAGCTTGATGGTCTTCGGAACTTGGGTCGAGAACTCGCCGAGATCGTTGATGGTCGCGTGGCCAAAAGGTCGGTTTCCTTTGAGGCCAAAGACGGTATCCGTGACGACCGGGCGATGGTCTTGGTCGATCAGCTTCACTTTCAGCGGAATCATTGGAATCAGCTTGAACGGAGGCAGCACAAACGGTGCGGTGCCGCGTCGGCGCGCACGTCGATCTTTTCTTCCCACGGTTCTCCGGGTTGTTCGTAGTTGGTGAATTCCGTCGGGATTGAGACACCCCCGAGTAGACCGGACCAGACAAAGCTCGTGCTTCGTAGCGGCCATCAGCATCGGAAACGGCTTGAGCTCGCTGAAGTCCGACTCCGTACCGGATGGAAATACTGACCCCCCGGAATCGGATGGTCGGTGTCTTCTGTGCGACTGTTGACGACGGTTGAAAACGGCGGCGGGGCGGCTGAATTTGGTGGCACTGGGTTGATTGAGGACTCCTTGGGTCGGGGAACAGGATCGAGATTATGACTCTTGGTTACGTTGCTGATCCGTCGTGGCAACGACGACCGGCACTTGAGCCAACGTCGATTGCAACACGCTCACCGCGCGGCGCAGATCAAGCCACACCGACACGCGCCGCAGCGTGGCCAATACGTCATCCGACACCGGCGACACATCGACTCGCTTCAATCGCCACACCGTGTGCCAACCGAGCAACGGTTTCAGCGAGCAGACCGAGACGCCGGTGCTCCAAACAGCGACAATCCACGTCAGCCACGGATGCAATGCAGTCTTTGCTCGCTGCGACCATGACGATACTGCACTACTTGGCGAGTGGAAAAATCGTAGACCCGACTCAGCATTCATCAACGTCGGGGATCACAGAATTGGTGAGCCGGGTGGCGTCTATTCATTGCGGGCATCGTTTGGCGAGACCAACCATGTCGCCACCAGTACGACAGCCATTACCGCCGCCGCCACGACCAGCACGCCGTACTTAGCCGCCTCGGAACGCTGTCACATCGCTCGAACTGTCACCCCCCGCCAGCAGCGCCACGAGCGCAAACTGCCACAAAGAATGGACCAACGCTCAACCGAGTTGTTCCACTACGGCTTGTCCCAATTCGCTGCACGTTCCGCCGCCGATACCACGCACTACAAACCAGCGAGAATCGCGGTGTACTCGTCAGACGCAGCGTCGAACTCACGTCGGGCCGTGACGGTCGCAGCCGCATTTCGATACCCTCGATTGCCACGGCGGGCTAATTTTTCAATCTGCGGAATATGTAGCTCCGCCCCTTGTGACCGGGATGCTGGGCTAAAGCCGTGTTTTCCCGGTGATTATCGAATCATGCTGGCCACAAGGGCCAGACCTACAGATTGCCCAAAGCAA